>JBGSTP010000172.1:0-50225 GCA_041736515.1 Pirellulaceae bacterium | reverse complement strand
CTACGTGTTGCCTGCGGTGACTTCGGTACCCGCCGCTTCGGTTTACGCCAAAGCAGAACGGACATTTTTTTAAGAAAATCAAATCTAGGGTTGACCGCAAGCTTTTCATAGACGCAACAAGCGCAGCGCAGTTGAGGCAGAACTATTCCAACGACTGTATTGTCGGCGGTACCTACGCTGCGTCTTCTGACTACCTTTGCGAACCTAGCACTGCCAACTTCCAACGGCAGGGTCTCAGTCGACCTCGAACATGTTTCGAAACGGTACTGAAACTCTGCCTCAACGGCGCTGCGCTTGTTGCGGACTACGGGGAGCCTATCGCTCAGAATATAAACTCGCCAGTTCTGCCGAGTACCTGGCAGCTATCTGGCTGCGTCGAGGCGTGCCCTTGAGGGTCAATGTGCCCAAGGACTGGGAAAGTGGTTCTGCAATGATTGCCACCCGCGACGGGATTGCATAGCGAGGATGAAGATTCAACCGACGAGCAATTCTCGAAATCAATTCCTGCCGGGCGTCGCCTCTGTTTATCTCGTTTTCAAAGCTTGGCGAAGGCCAAACGAGGGCAACGACATAGGGATGGGAGTCTCCGAAAACGAGCACGTGATTAATCCAGGGTTCCTGCAAAAGCTCGCGTTCGATTACTTCCGGAGAGACTTTATAACCGGTGCTTAATACCAGTTGGTGCGACGAACGGCCAAGTATCGTAACAGCTCCCTGTGAGTCGATTTCAGCAATATCGCCCGTGCAGAGCCAACCATCTTCTAAGCAACTGGCCGACGCAGCAGCGTCCTGCCAATAGCCGAGCATAACGTTGGGTCCACGGCACCACAGGATCCGGTCTGCATCGATACGCAATTCGACACCTTCAACGGCAGGCCCGACAGTTCCAGGGCGCTGCAAACCAGCTCGATTGGAACACACAACGGGAGACGCCTCCGTTAAACCGTAACCTTGCAAAGGAGGCAGGCCATGACGTGCAAGTCGCTGCCACAGTTCGTTTGCCAGTGCGGCGCCACCGCATTGTAACAATCGCACGCATCCTCCCAATGCGTCCGGTCGGCGATCCAATTCGTCGGCAGCCTGTTCTGCCAAGTAGGGAACGAGATTCAGAAGCGTTGGTTTCAAGCGTGGCGCGATGTGCAGCAACTCCGACCAATTGCTCGCCAATGCTAAACGACTGCAGGATAGAATCCAGCTCGTTAACTCACAAGTGCGGGCGTATGCGTGCGAGAAGGGGAGAATATTGAGCCGTAAATCACTTGCAAACTGAGGGGCCGCATCGAGCTTGGCTGTCGCGTTGGAAACCAGGTTACGATGCGTCAGCACTACGCCTTTGGGCATTGCAGTCGAACCAGATGTAAATAACATCTGTGCGGGGGAATCCTCTGCCACTGCCTGACTATGTTCAACATACGCATGCAGCGGCAGGCCAGTGGAGTTTTGCGAGAAGTTTTGTGAAGGATGTGAATGCGGCCAAGTCTGTGAATCCACGAACAATCGCGCTCGGCTGAATTCTACCAATTGCCGTCTACGCTCCGGCGACTCGCGGGGATCAATAGCTACATGCACGTTGCCCGCCGTTTGCGCCGCAATGTCCAACAGAATCCACGCTAGGGAATTAGGCAGACAACTCGCGACATGCTCGCCAGGACTTAACCCTTCGGCTTGCAGCGCGGACACTGCCGATGATGCGAGTTGGCCGAGTTCACGCCAAGTAAGCCAGCTCCATACGTCGTGGCGCACGACGGCCAAGGCTGCCGCATCCGGTTGTTGGAGCACATTGCGCCAAAAGTAGCTGGCAACGCACGCATTCACACTAGCCTGCCAACTCTTTGAGACGGGAGGCAATCATTTCAAGAGGATAAAGGCAGAAGCTGTATTCTCGCGAACGCAATACTCGCTGTTGCCGTTCCTGGACAGCGAGCTCATCGAGTCGCTGTTTGGAGGCGTCGATCTCCGCTGCAGCCAGTTCTTTGAGGCGTCGATTGACGGCAGTCATCTCGCGATGCCAACGCCACTTCTCACCGCGTGCCGGGATGTGGGCCAGCAGCAGGCTCTTTTGTGTCCTCAGCGTCTCAAACTCTTCAGAGGTTGCTGCGACCATTCTCTCGGCATGGTATTTTAACTGCCACATTCGATCGCGCTCCGCTGCGCTTTCGCTTTCACCATTTGCCGATTCGACCTGACTTTCATGCTGGGCATTCAACGCGATTGGCAGATGTAAAGTTGCTGTAGCAACAGCCATCGGTGCCGCATCTATCCCGAAGAATTCGCGAACAATACCGTTGGTTAGTTGATCGTATTTACCACCACCTATGCCGTGAATGAACAAATCGCTAACCATGATCCGGAGATACATTGTGGTAAGCAGGGCGCGTGGCCGCAGACAAATTCCGTCCGCCAGCAAATCGAGCCATTGGGATGACGCGTTATCGCAATCCAAGCGTCCTTCGATGACCGCTTGCCATCCGGATCTGTCGCTGAGCATCAATTGTTCATCTTGCACCCGAACCCAAAGCGGTTGGCGTTGCGGTGCTTCATCGCGGTACACCCACCAGGGTGCTTCCAACCAACCATGCTGCTGCTCCAGTGCTGGGACAGGATGAGCATGGCTGCGAATGCGATGCGCAATTCGAAATCGATTTAATTGTGAGTTATAGATTTCGTGAAAACGCGGCAACTCTGAAAGCAACTGAATGCTAAACCTTGCGAATGCAAGTGTGCTAACGAGATCGCTCAGTGGAACCTCGAGCGTTTTGAGTCCGATGCGCCGTTCCAGTTTGTGGCGAGCTTGTGCGAGCGCCAGTCCAGGTCGGTTTGTACGACGAACGGCGTCGCAGGCATCCGGCCACAAATCCGACAAAATCGGCTGATGGATTCCAGGCAATAGACATTGCTGCACAGCAGCAGGAAAATTCTTCCAAGTCTCTTCAGATCCCAATCTTCTCAATTCCCAGGGGACAGCATCGCGGGGTGAGTCGAACAGAATGCTTTTGGCGATAAAGCCAGCGTCCGGTCCTATTCTAACCCGCGAGCTGCTGCCCGTCGTTGGAGCCTGTTCTTGGGTTGCATCGAGCTCCCGTGTCGGCACGCGAATCGCGGTGCTTCGACAAAGGTCATTGTCAACCAGAAAGTTAATTCCAATGGCGTCTGTTTCAGATGCAAGGCTAGCAAGTAGAAAGTTCTTGAACCAGACGCCCGCATGAAATAACTCTGGTTGATGGCCGGACAGAATTAAAGACCGAGTTCTATCGTAATTCTGTAGCCTGGCCGGCAAGTCGCGATAGCGGCTAGTGAACTGAACTGCTTTCTCTACGACCTCGCGTCGGGCTTGTTCTCGAACATAGTCGAGCGACTTACCGCAAAACTCAATTCCGTGTGGTGAGCCGACGAAGCTTGGGCTTCCCAGATTTTCCACCAGCGACTCAGCCGAGGGCTGGACCAGCGCAGTGCCGTCAGCACGCGGTGCGCGGTAGTCTTGATATTCGGTGGAGGCAGCCAAACTCATCAAGGCATGCCTCGGCAAGCGCTTTTCTTGGGAAGCGAAAAGCCTCGCGCCTTCATGGCAGTAACGCTGCGATCGATACAATCTTTATAGTATTGCAGACGCTTTTCGGCTTCATCCAGGGCACCTCCAAACGATCGATTGAGATCCAAATAGATCAACGGAACCGGAATCTCGATGACGCTCAGTCCGCGCATAGCTGCCTGGACCCACAGCTCAAGAGGCATCGCATAGCCTTCGTCCTCGATATCGAGCAGTTTCAATGACTCGACCCGATATGCCTTGAATCCGCAAAAAGCATCGGTCAACTTCAGGCACAGCATATCGTTGAGTTCGCGAGTAATCTGCTTGTTAATAAACATGCGTTGCGAGGGAGGCAGACTGTCTCCTGCGTAAGTCTTGAGGTACCTACTGCCCGAAACAATATCCGCATTCTTGCATGCCGCCACAAATCGCGGCAAACGCTGCGGTTGATGTTGGCCATCGCAATCCAACGTAACTAGCGTTTCATAGCCATTGTCGATGGCGAATTGGAATGCCGTCTTCAACGCGGCTCCGTAGCCACGATTATGCTCGTGATGCTCAACGAAAACGCTGGTCCACTTTTTTAGCTGTTCAGCCGTGCCGTCGCTCGATCCATCATTTACGACCAGGACATTGTCTGCGTACTTGGTCACTTCGGCCAAAACGTTATCGACGTATTGCTCTTCGTTGTATACCGGGAGTGCTGCAAGCCACTTTTTCATCAATTCTCTCCTTACGATTGCTTTCCCAACCGGGAAGTCAGGATAATTGTAGAACCAGAGACCAGTGCGTCAATGATTTGCCTGGTCACCTAAGGAGGACGGGATTAAAGGAAATTCCTTACAGGATCTTTTTCATTTTTGCTGGGCCACACATCTAAGGTGGGGAAGGCTGCCTTAAGCCATTCGGCAAGGTCTTGCATCGCAAAGTGCTCACTGGCAAAGTGTCCCACCATCAACAGCGATATTCCCATCGCTTGGGCCTCCAGACACATGTGAAACGTTGCTTCCCCCGTAACGAACAAATCGCAACCACTGCTGCCGGCCGCAGCCAATAAGCTTCCGCCGCTGCCACACGCCACGGCTATCCTGCGGATGGCGCGCCCGCAATCGACACCTCGAGGACGACAATTCGGCAAGACGTTCAGCAGGTCCTGCGTGACGGTCTGCAATTCTGTGGATTGGCCGAGATCGCCAATTCGGCCTGCTCCCAAGCTGGAAAATTCTTCCCGACCGGCAGGAATTAACGCGCAAACATTCCTTAATTGCAGCTTCTCCGCCAGGAGAGCGTTGATGCCCCGCTCGGCGGAATCCCAGGAGGTATGCGGCGAGTAAACCGAGATACCCGCACGCGACAATTCCCAAATCAGTCTTCCCGCCTGGCTGCTCGTCGTTATTCTCGCCAGTGGTTTGAATGGCAACGGATGGTGGGAAATCACCAAACTCGCGCTACGTGCAACCGCTTCGGCTACGGTCTCGGTTGTCAGTGTCAAGCAGGTCTGAACTCGTTCCACTGACGCATTGGCATCGCCCAGAAGCAAACCTGTATTGTCCCAGGCTTCGCTCAAAGCCGTCGGAGCGATGCTTTCCATCCATGCACAAATCTCGTTAACCGTCGCCAGAGCTATGATGCATTCCCACTCGAAGTAAAGTTGCTTTCTCAGGACAAAAGAGTCTTGCTCGCTCAAAACTGCATCGTTGCCATTGCAGGACTTGTAGGTCCCGCCGGTGAGCTACAACTCCGAAGCGCGAGGTAGCTTGCGTGGGTAGGGCAGCTCGCGTGGCTCGGGCAGCGGTCCATCATTATTTTCAAGCCACTGTAATCGCTCGACTTCGGTTGCGTAGTAGGTCAACCACGTTTCATTGTCGCTTTCATCCAGACAACGCCAACAGAGGTAGTTGCCCGGCAAATCGACCTTCTTTTCACAGGCTGGCAAAATATCGCGATAAATGAGCGTGTACAACTCGCGGTCTGAAAGATGCTCCGTCATCTCTAAAACGACTCTCACACAGAACAGGCGATCAATTGCATCCTCAAGCAATTCGCGTAGCACATCGTCGTCCAGCGTGGATGGTCGCGGCAGTGTCAATTCTGGCAAAGACCAACACGAGATCGGCAGTGCAGGCGCGCGCTCCCAAGCCAACATCGACTCTAGAAAACAATTTTCTTCGCTCAAGCTCATCTGGCGAAAATGGACCAGCGAAACGGACTCGTCGATATACGGTTCGAGTTCATCCCGTAGGCGAGCATTGCGTAGCAGCAACTCAACTTCTTCGGAAACATTTGGCATTTGAATATCTGAAATGTGGGGGGACAGGTGCCTTGCCGCAACCTTCGACTCGGGCATAGAGTCGACTGTTGCCGGCCGTTTTCCAATCTTGGCAGACGCGAATTCCGCCAGCGGCCAATTCTCAGGGCCCATCTGGCTACCAACCGGACTTCCCAATCACCGTGTCGGCGACGACAACCCGCGCCGTCACGTTCGACTTTATCCAGATCCGGCGATGACTCAACCTTTTACTTCAGTATTTTGCCTCACGTTCCCGAAACTTCGTGAGACGCAGCCGCTAGAAATCCTACGACCCACACCTTTTTCCACCAACTTAGCTGTTGTAAAGACAGCAATATTCAGACGGTCATGCAACCGAAATCGGCCACAGCTAGAATCTTGGATATCAATCGCTACTCAGTGTGCTCTGGCCTCTTCTGTACTCGTTATCGCGCCTTAGGAGCCTGGAATCGCTGCGGCAACTGCTGTTTGGACAATTACTCGCGACTTATGTCAGGGTGCAAGCAAAATTACTATGAGTCGTTACCTAATCGCTTTGTGGATTGCGCTGATAGCTGCCATTGCCAGCATTACCGGGCTGGCATTCTTCTGGAACTCGCAGCGATCCCAAATGGCTGTTCAACGCGTCGAAGACATCCTGCAGTTGCAACTGGAGCCCTTTCGGCGCTCGATCAGCGAGGTGCTCGCCGAGTACTCGTTGATTCTGCAGAAGGAAGTTGGCAGTTGCAACTGGAGCGATCTTCAAGCCTGCGTGCAGCTTACCCGTTTGCCGCTGGCGGACAGCGTGGTGGTTGCCGATCGAGATTTGCAGCTTCATTTTCCTAGCGACCCAAACCTGTCGACGGATCGACGCTCGTTGATCGACGAGGCGATGCAGTTGATCCGCGAACAAATGGATCCTCGAAAAGTCGCGCAGGCGATCAAGCTCGACCTCGAGCGTGGAACAGACGCTCCCAGTCTGATCGAAGAGGTCGGCCTGTTTCGGGCGCGGAGCTACTCCGCACAATCCAACCGTGCCACATCTCCCCCAATCCAAGCCACCGGTGCTAAGTCCGCTGCGCAACAACAGTCCATTCCAGAAATTGCTCAGTCCGAAATGGGTTCGGAAGAACTCGCTCAGCAGTTCAGTCGCTCGAGTGCGGCTGTGTCGGCCATGACTGATAACCGGAAAGGCCTTGGGGAGAACTTTGGTTGGATCACTTGGTACCACCGCCGTGGTATCGTGTTGGGTTTCTGGTGGCAAGATGGGGCCGATTGGCGTAGCATCGTTGTATTGCCAAGAGCCCGCTGGATGGCCGACGTAGTTGCCCGCTTGCCCGAATCAGCCAGTGGCATCGGTCCGCCTCTCAACAAGCTCAACGCGGAGCAGTTGTCCGGCTCTTTAGTACAATTGACCGACGTCGAAGGGAATGTCATTTATCAATGGGGCAGCTCTCCCGAGAGCGAATGGAACCAGCTAGCGAGCGGTCATCCGGCCGCCACCTTGCCCCTCAACGACCCGCTGGAAGGTTGGCGTTTGCAAGTCTTCGCTAGTGCGGAATTGCGAGAACGATTGTCGGGTGACACACTGATCCTCCCTTTGTCGCTGGCGGTGGCGGGTCTTTCAGCAGCTCTGCTGCTAGTTGGTGCGTTGGTCACCGTGAACGTGAATCGCCAATTGCGTTTGGCCGAGCGGCGTGTGTCGTTCGTCAATCAAGTATCGCATGAGTTGCGAACGCCGTTGACAAACATCTGCATGTACGCAGATTTGTTAGCAAGTTCGCTGAAACGCGATTTCGCCGACCCAATGGAATCCGATGGGGTACGGCCGCTTGCACTGCACAGTGACCAGCCCGCGGATGTGCCCAGCGCTTCGCAGGCATTGGAACGCATCGGAATCATTCAAAGCGAGAGCCAGCGATTGAGCCGACTGATAAGCAATGTTCTCGAGTTTGCCAGACAAGAAAAGCGGGCCGGCCTACGCACTAGTCCCATCGTCTTAGATCACATCGTACGCGACGTCGTGGAAACATTTCGCCCGCGACTGGAGCAATCGGGTTTGACAATTTCGCTCGAACTCAACACCGCTGAACCCAGACAAATTGACTCAGCAGCGGTCGAACAGATACTGATCAACCTCATCAGCAATGCGGAAAAGTACGCGGCCAATGGCAAAAGAATTGCAATTCTGACTCGATCCGAGGGCGACTTTGTCATTGTGGATGTTGTTGACTTCGGACCAGGTATTCCCCGACGCTGGGCTGAGAAAGTTTTTGTACCCTTCACCAGAATGAGCGATCGATTAGAAGATCCAGCAGGCACTGGTATTGGATTGACCATCGTGCGACAACTATGCAAAGACCATGGCGGTGACTGTAATTTGGTACCAACAACTGTGGGCGCGACCTTTCGTTGTCGGTTATTAGCCAAGCTCCACAACTAATTAAAGATTTCACATGCGTATGACAGTTCTCGTCTCGGAAGACGATCCACTCACACGGCGTGGCCTGTGCGAAGTACTACGAGACGAAGGTTTCGAAACCATCGAAGCAGCCGATGGACACCAGGCTTGGGACGTCTTCTGTCGTTACGCGCCCGATTTTGTGTGCCTGGATGTCATGATGCCCGGCATGAACGGATATGACGTCTGTCGCAAAATTCGCGTGGCCAAACCAGCTGTACCCGTCGTGTTCATTACCGCCAAAGGTGAAGAGATCGATAAAGTCGTCGGACTCGAATTGGGCGCTGACGACTATATCGTAAAGCCGTTCGGAATCAAGGAAGTCGTCGCGCGAGTTCGAGCCGTCGCGCGTCGCTGCCTCCGTTCCCAATCGCAAGATACGGGCGATGAACTACCGCCCATCGAATTTCAAATGGGCAGCTTGATTGTCAACCCAACTGAGCTGAGGGCGCACCGCGGTGACCAACAATTTGACTTGAGTTTGCGCGAAATGAAGATTCTCGTACTTTTGTTTCGATCTGCTGGAAAAGTTGTCGACCGCAACACACTCATGAACTATGCCTGGAATCAAGACTATTTGCCAAGCAGCCGGACTTTGGACCAACATATCTCCCAGCTTCGCAAACGCATTGAGTTGGATCCGAAGCATCCAGAAATCATTCAGACAGTGCATGGCGCCGGATATCGTTTCGAGTGTTGACGTTTTCTTGAGCTTTTCTCTTGACTGGAACCCATCACTCCCATTTCTACCCCACTTTGCAGCGACCACAATCGTGAGACTCGCTTCGTCAAACAATTGCCGTCCCAATGAATCTCGAACTCAATAGCTCGGCATTGAATATCCGTTGCTCTAGCTGACTAGTGCGCGGCGAACGCCCCGCCGCTCTTTTGTTCATTCTTCGCACTTCGGCCCAGCCTGTTTTATGTCCGAAACTACTTGAAACATTCTCCTGTGTTGCCCGCTTCGATTGTAGTAGCCGGGTTCATGTGAACCAGCAAATCCGAGGAACACAAGGTAATGGGTGACTGACATGAAGATTCGAAATTGGGTACTGACAATTGCACTTGCTTGCTGCATTCAAAGTTTTTGGGTGGCGCAAGCCTGGTCGCAAAATTCAAGAACGAAGGAAGTCGCTGTCGCTGATTCGCGATTACTTCTGACTGCCGATTCAACCGTAGAGGAGGCGGATCTGTTTGATGAACTTACTTGGATGTACATGATTGATTCAGAGCTTGGTTCCAAAGATGCCTATCCACAACTAGAACTTGCCAAACTAAACTCCAACATCTTCGACGGTTCGTCGTTGCCCGCGACTCGCGTCGATGCAGCCATGTTCTTTGACGATGTCGACCCCAATGGGAAATCAGGGTTGCTCTCCTGCTTGTCCTTGATCCAGTCAAGAAATCGCTTCTCTGGCAACTGGAATACTGTTGGCAACATCGATCTTTGCCCAATGCTCGAAAACTCATGGAATTTGCTCAGTCCCAGTATCGAACAAGGCATCATCGATAAGTTGCGTGCAGCTCGCGCAGAACTCGGCCCAATCCGCTTGCGAGGTTTCTACAACATCGATGTAGAGCTTCGGAACGCCAGCGAGGCCATTAAGTCTGTATATGTTTGGGGCGATAAAAGTACAGTCCATCTTTTCTTCAGGCTAAACAACAATCGCATCGATTGTGAGGCCGACCTAACGAGCACCTTTGGATGGCCCGACCGGGAAGTCAGTGTTCTTACCGCAATCGAGATGGAAGTTGTCTTGCAAAGAACCAGCAATCTATCAGCTCCAACGCTCGTCAGCGACTTTGTGGTGCGATTCCGTGATACTCAGGCCTGGAACGACGGCACACTGTATGTCGATGCATTCAACCAGCAGGTAGAAGACAGTTTCGATGCGACTTCGGAACAAATTCCGCTTGGCCTTGGCAATGCGTTGTTTGGTGGCGTGAACACAACATTGACTAGTTTCGTGACACCTCGGACGAGTGGGCTACAGTTCGATTACAATTCGACCACAAGACAATTGTTGATGCAACTGAACAGCAACGTGGTCATTTTCCCCGGACCGATAGCAGATCAAGGCGGGCTCTCTGTCTCTAGGTAGCAGCCGACCTCCTGTTCACATCAACTTTTCTTCCTCGATCAAGCCAAAGCGTTGAAAACGCTTTGGCTGTTTGCGCTTTTGGACGCTAGTCCAACTGCTCCGGCAACGGCAGATGGTCGAACTCGACGATCATGCGTTCAATTAGGGCTTGCCGATGCAGGCGTTCGATATCGCGAACTTCTGCATTACCGCTCAAGTTGTTTAGTTCTGAGGGATCGTTTTGTAAATCATAGAATTCGTAGACCGGGCGTGGGGTACTGAAATAGGTTGCGTGGTGTCCAGCACTGAGTTTTCCTGCAGCATCGGCCGCTTTGATCTCCTTCCATGCGGCTCCTCCCGACGAATCAACCGGTCCGTAGGGCAACCATGGAGTACAGTTGTAAATCAATTTGTAGCGTTCGCTGCGAACAGCGCGGCCCATGTCGTAGGGCGCATTGCTTGCCTCTACCTTTACTGGGGCAGAACCATGCGGGCCACGAGCGACGAATAGGAACTCTCTCGTTTTCGCTTTCTCCCCTCTCAACAGGCTAACAATACTGACGCCATTCATGCGTTTGGGTGCGACCGCGCCGGCGGCCTCCAATAAAGTGGGGGCCAAGTCTTCTCCACTGACTAAGGCGAACGACTCGCTGGCCGCTGGGACAACTCCCGGCCAACGAACAATGAATGGAACATTCGAGCCTGGATCGTACAACGATCCTTTGCCATGGGGTAACGCAGCGCCATTGTCACCAGCGAAGACAATGATCGTGTTATCCAGCAGACGGCGACGTTCAAGCTCAGCCAGCAATTGTCCAATACGCATGTCTACGCGATTTACCTCGGCGCAGTAATCAGCGACTTGCTCGCGCACGCCAGGTAGATCAGGCCAATGAGCGGGCAAGCGAAGGCTGGCGGGGTCGGGACGATACTCGGGCTCCGCATTCCAAACATGGTGAGGATCGCTGTAGTTGGCCCACATAAAGAATGGCTTGTCGCTTGGCCTGCCGTCCAGAAACTCGGACACCTGCGTTAGGACATTTGCATCGCCTCCTTGATTCAAGTAATCAACGCGTTTTGAAAAAGTCGCCAAGCCATGCTTCTTGAAAACTTCTTGCTCAAAAGAGCTTTTCTTGGCTGAGCCATCGAGGTGATAGTTTCGACCGCAAACTCCAGTGTAATAGTTCGCCGCATCGCGCAGGACTTCAGGTAGCGTGACTTCCTCGACAGGCAGTGGCGAGGAAAAGCGAATCATGCGGGCAGCCACTGGAGAGCGGCCCGTCATTAAGCTGGCTCGCGAAAGCACGCATTGCGGAGCCGATGTAAAGAATCGATGGAATCGCATTCCTTCGGACGCCAGCCGATCAATATTGGGCGTTTTGACATTCGCATCGCCATAGCAACTCAGAAAGGGATAGCTGTGATCATCGCTCAGCAAAAACAGAATGTTGGGTCGCTCGGCCGCAGCAAGCGGACCGCCAACAATAGTTAGCATTAGGCTCCACGCGGAGAACAGCTTAAACGCCGTAAAGAAGCAAGAGTTTTTCATAGACAGCCTCGATGAGAAATGGAGTGGGATCAATGAAGTGAGATGTCGTTCAATCCGTGGTGGTGAGAATTTCTGCGTTAGCCCGGGTTGCGAGCCGCTCTAGTACGGAGGGGGAAGACGCATTGCTGCTCGGGCTGTCCGCGTCGTAAGCCATGAAACGAACGCTGCCGTCGCTGAGTGCCCACATGCCGCCCCCCACATGCTGGCTCCAAAAATGATAACGATGCACGTTCGTGGGATCGTTCGAAGTGCCAGGCCGAAAGTACTCGACGAGCGGCTTTTCGTCATCCGGGTAGGATGCGAATTCATGGACGCCTAGCACAACATCTGTTGTCCCAAACCAAACTTTGTCAGGCGAACCGCCAGCACCAGCCCATTGCCATCCGAACAATAAATTATGCGAAGGTGGGCGTTCACCAATCAACAAAGTGTTGCTCAGTCCATCGGTGATTCCACTGACGCGAACTTTAGAATTCACGTAGAGCACTCCATCTTGACCGCCAACTTCCTGGAATTGGTTTCGCCCATTGACCCCGAGATACGAAGTAATCATGGATTCATTGCCTTTTCCATCCATCCACACAGCATCTCCGCGCGCGTCGGAAGGGCAGACAAACGTCGGACAGCGGTAACCAACGACATTCCTAGCTGGGTTCCCCTCTCCGGGCATTTTTTGCCACCATGGCCATGCGTTCAAGTTTGTCGAATTGTAAAGATTGTTGTACTCCAGAAACGGTGCAATGCGCATCGTCCAGCTCCAATACGGCCCCGCTTTAGGCCAGCCGCGGGCATCGTAGTTTCCAGGCGGTTCCTCACGTCTGTAAGCCAACCCCCAACTCGCTCCTTTGCCAATACAATGTGCCGGCGGGAAGCGATTGTAGACTCCTTCAAAGTTGAGCAGCCCGAGCGCCTGCTGCTTCAAATTATTGGTACAAGAAACTCTTCTTGCCGCTTCGCGAGCTGCTTGCACAGCAGGGAGAATTAACCCGATGAGAATAGCAATCAGCGCGATCACGACGAGCAACTCCACCAACGTAAAGCCGCTCACTGATCGACAACTTGGTTTGCGCATTGCAGGTCTCCATGGAATTCAACCGCAACCTCTCATGGTTGTTGTGCGGATGCCGCCAGATTGGTTATACCACATTGCGAGAGAACATCGGTTGCGGAGATTATGTGGACACTTGGATTTGCGGGAAATCGTCATCAGCCAAATTCACTAACCGCAGATGAAGTTTACGCGGCACTATCTTAGGAAACGCGGCGTCGATTATACCAAGATGCGAAAGCTCGGCGGCGTTAGACGACTCGCTGCTGAAGCCGGTGGACTTTAACAAAACCAACTCAGCCGCTTCAATTTGGTCCGCAAGCAGCGCAGCTAACGAATCGGTGGTTGTAGTCCAATCCTCCGGTAGCCGTTGATCGTAACACTGACGAGAGTAGAACGCAGCTACTTTAACAACAGCAACCGATGTGCCAATAGAACGCGAGTCACGCGCAATCCACGCTTGCAACTCCTCGGGCGCGGCGAGCTGCGGAAACTCAGGCAGCAATTGTGCGGCGATCTGTGCTGTATGAGTCAGCATGTCGATACAGATCCAATGTGTGAAATGTTGCGAAAAAGCGTGGGCCCGATCCAACTCTCGAATCGACTCGATCAACTCGCCACCGCCAACCACAATCAGAGTCGATGCCGCGGACTGCCGCACTAGCCAGTTGCGTAGTCGCTGTGGCCAATCTGATCGCAACAACAGACTGCCACCTAGTTTCACCACGCGAATGCTCTTCATAAGCTGGCATCGGCGTGTGCGAGTAACCAAGCGACGGCAACGGCTGGAGCACAGCGCGCAGCATCAGGAGAAATACTATCCTCCAAATATACGAATTCCGCGTCAAACTGCCCCGCGATAAGTACGCGATCCAAGAGTGGTCGTCCATGCCCACTGACGACAACAACCGGGCGGGTATTCGTTTCAAGGTGACGTAGATTCTGAGCAATCGCACCTGCAATCTGTCGCGCCTGGGCATCGACGACTTGCATAGCCAGTTGCTCAACTTCGGCATTTGCCAATCGTTCCAGATCCTCTCCCAACATTCGCGCTAATCTGGCACTGGCGCAATGCCTTGTTCTGGGCTGTCCGTCGGCGGAATTACAGTCGTCGGGAACTTCGCCGACGAGACCAAGAACCAAGTACGCATCGTCGCTGGTCGCAAAGCGTTCGGCCACCAGCGGCTGTTGCACGCCCTCAATCACTGCAGCCTGCAGGATGGCCGCGATTGGCGTTCTGCCAACGCCCGTGTAGACTAGTTGCCGCAATCGCAGACGCTCAGAATCAGTACGGGCTTGAGTTGCAATGCACTTCGAGTTAATTGGAATAATGTCGACCGTTGTGGAGCCAATGTCGAGCACCAAACTTAAATTCTGGCAGTACGCACTGGGGCGACAAATAATCCAATTCGCCAGCGCAGCCCAATTGCTGGCAGCCACCGCCCAAGGATCGATCCGCGCGGCGGCAGGTGTTTTCCAGGAACCATCGACAGCGTAGATGGCAGTATTCTCTTCAGGAAAGATCGAGCTCAATTGATCCAAAATGTAGCGAACTCCATCTCTGCGAGTTGCAAAACAGTCCGCCATCTCACCCGTCATCGTCACAGCCAGTCTGTCGTAAACTCGATTCGTTTCGCTCGTCAAACTCGTTAGCATCTCGTCGATACGTTCCGCTAGCAAAACGCGATCCGTCCACATTGGGAAACTCTTCGAGCGACTCTGGCCCACCGCGTTGGCGAGCTTTAGGTTTGCGCCGCCAATATCGACACCGACCACATTGCTTGAGAGTTGATTCATTGCGGCGCAGCCAATTCGCTCGACTGGAACTGTTCATAGTGAATCGGTAATACGACCTGAAAAGTACTACCGGTGCCAAGTTGACTGGAAAGCCGTACTTCGCCCCCAAGAAGTTTGCACAGTTCTTTTACTATCGAAAGCCCCAGTCCGGTACCTGAATGCTGTCGCGTCAGGCCATCGTTTTCCAGCACCGCGTTGCTCTGCCGAAACTTCTCAAAAATAATTTCAAAGTCGCTTTCAGGAATGCCAACCCCCGTGTCTTTCACCGTGATGAAAAAATACTTGTCGGACACCGCGCCAAAAGATACCGTTACCAGCCCACCGTCCGGAGTAAACTTGATTGCATTGGAAAGCAGATTAGTGAGTATCTGCTGCATCTTGGGCTGATCTTGGAATACTTCTTGAATGTCACCCGTGGTTTGGATCTGCAGATCCATGTTTTTCTCGTCGATCAAACTACGGAGCATATCGCATTGGGCGCTGATTAGCGAATGCAGATGAAACGAAGTTGGAGTCACTCGCATCTTGCCCGCCTCGACTTTCGCGAGATCAAGAATGTCGTTGATCATATCTAACAGCAGCTTGCCACTCCGCTGAATGTTGGACGCGTAACGACGCTGCTTCTCGGTTAACGATGAAATGTCATGCAGTACATCGCTGAATCCAATGATGCTGTTCAATGGTGTGCGCAATTCATGGCTCATGTTAGCCAAGAAATCACTTTTCAATCGATTCGCTTCAAAAAGATGCAAATTGGCTTGCGCGAGCTGATCGACTCGAACGTCAAGCTCAGAGTTCAAAGTCTGCAGTTTTTCCTGCCCATCAGTCATGTGACGCAACATGCGATTAAAGGCATCGGCGAGTTGATTGAATTCGTCGCCAGTGTCAATGTTTACCCGCAAGTCCGTCTTACCGCGACTAATTTCATCGCTTACATCTCGCAAATGTTGTAGTGGGGTGAGCACCAAGCGGCGCAAAACCCAGTGGATCACCAGCAACGTAGCCGCGACCGTGAGCATCGCGACTGTAATCATCCAAGCCAGCGTCGCTGGCGAAGCGACTTGGGTCAACCGAAACGGTAACAGTACCTTGACTACGCGAAATGGCACTTGCTGCGCACCGAATCTCTCAAACCTTCTGTGGCAGTCCAAACAACTCTCAGGAAAGTCGATTGCGTGATAGTAAACGTACCAGCCCTCCCGAGGCGTTTCGTCGGCAAATCGCATTCTGCTGCCTGGCTCCGGAGTAACCGGTCCATCTTCGCGATACAGGTGCACAATTTCAGCCAATTGCGATTCCAGCTGCTTAAGACTGCCAATGTTTGGATTAACGCCTGGAGCGTTCTCCGCATTGGACGCACCATTTGGCTGAGCTTCATTGCGAATGCTATTTGCCGGGACCGGGAGAGTATTGGGTTGCGTCGACGTGCTTAGCGTCTGATCTACAGATGTAGCACTGCGCCATGCGTTCCTGAGTTCCTCTAGTTTGCCAATTCTATCTCGAAAACTCTTCTCGAGATCCTTGAGTAGCTGCTCTTCATTCTGGCTAGTGGGGATGTCCGCAGAATCCAAGTCGACGTACTCGAGTTCGCGATCCAACATCAGAAACTCGTAACGATAGTCCGGATTATCAATCAAGTCCTTTCGCAGAATTGCTAACTGGTCTGGAAGAAAATAGGAATTCTGGTCCGGATACACCAAAGTAGCGTCTCCCGTTGGGCGCCTGAGTTCGTTGCCTCCGGCCGTTCGTCGATCGACATGCCTCCAGGCCACAACCGACTTCGCATAGTCGCGGGCGGCCTGTTGGGTCGTCTGTTTGACCAATGGCTCAGCGACAACTTGCAGCACAAACCAAAATGCAAGTCCAATCGGCAGCGTGAGCGCGACCCCAAGAAAAAGCAAACTCTTTCGCTCAAGACTCCAACCTAAAACAAGGCCGCGGACAACCAGCCTAAGAAAATCGACTACAGCGCGGTACCAGCTCGATTTCATTGATTTTTCGCGATTTTCTCGTTTCAGAGCCAACAAATGCTGCAGATATAGGATTTTTCCAATTGTACTGCCGCCGACTTTAGGCAACGGTCGGTGCAAGCCAGTGAATGCTCAATGTAGCGAAAAAACTCGTTACTTTGATGGCTAACGAAGCTCTACAGATGGTTCCTTCCGAACAAATAGCAGCCCTCTTCGGAAATAATTCCGCTTCCAATGTTAAACATTTCGGTTGATTGCTTGCCCATCCCGAATTAACTGACTAGCATAATCTGCATATCCTTTCGAGATTAACACCCTTTTGTCCCGAGATTTACGGGGATTGATGACATGTCCAAGCGATTTCGATACTGGTTCCGTTGTGCCACAGTGGCGACTCTGACAGCCGTTATTACTTTTAATCCAGCTTGGGCTGGTCGTGGTTTGCGCGGTTTGTTCGGCAAGCGGGCGGGCTGCTCTACGGTCACCTGCTGCGAGCCAGCTCCGTGCCCTACTGAGTGCTGCGTTCCTGAGCCATACGCATGCGAGATGGCAACTGTCGAATGTGCGCCAGTTGTCGAGCCAACGTGTCCAATCGTTGAATGCCCAATTGTTGCGAGCTCCGATTGCTGCGGAACATCTGCCGTTCTGGACATGTCGACGGTTGTTGAACCCGCACCTCAAATGCCTGCAGAAATCCAGGGCGACACGCTCCATACCACACCGATGGAACAAGCTCCAGCGGAAGAGCCGTCCGTCCCCGAACTAAACTCGTCTGCTGCAGAGCAACCTCCTGCACCGAAGGCGGACGAGTCACCGAGTGTATTGGATGCCAGCCCATCCGACAGTAAGTCGGAAGTGCCTGCAGAACCAACTAGTCCGACCGAGCCTGAGAAACCAGCTACGACAAATGATCTGTTCGGGACTCCGGTGGAACCTGAGGCGCCAGCCGCAACTGAGCCAGCTCCTGCGGGTCCAGCTGACAATGATTTGTTTGGAACACCCACACCCAGCGAACCAACACCACCGCCAACAGAGCCAGCCAGCGATTTGTTCGGAACTCCTGCCGAAACAGCTCCCGCGGCCCCTGCCGACGATCTGTTTGGTACACCTTCCGAACCAGCTCCGCCAACGAATGACCTATTCGGAGCACCTGCCGAGTTTGCACCTCCAGCGAATGACCTGTTCGGTACACCTGCTGAGCAAGCACCTCCAGCGAATGACCTGTTTGGTGCTCCGCCAGAAGGGGCAGCTCCTGCAAATGATCTTTTTGGTACACCGGAGCCAGCCGCGCCCGCTACACCGCCAGCGGATGACTTGTTCGGAACGCCCTCTGCTACCAATCAAGCTGACCCTGCCACGGATTTGTTTGGTACCCCAGCTGGCGATGCAACCCAGCCGGCTGTCCCTGCTGTGGAAGACGTATTTGGTACACCGCCTGCCGGTGCTAGCGAAGACCCAGCGGCGAGTTTGTTTGGACAACCAACTTCAACCGAGAGCTCTCCGTATGGCGATTTGAATGATCTGTTTGGTACCCCCTCTGCAGACGCTGCAGAGAAAGCTCCTACGGCAGTCGAGCCAGCTAGCGACGCACCCAGCTTTGATCCATTCAAGTCCACGAGAACTTGGCACGATAACACTGGACATTTCCAGGTAGATGCTAAGCTAGTCGCGATCTATTCGGATAGCGTCCGATTGCTCAAAGCCAACGGAAAATTCTGCACACTGCCAGTGCGTCGCCTAAGCGAATCCGACAAAAATTTTGTCGAACATGTTGCCAAGCTGCTACCAGCCGAAGATATCAAGTTTGTTTCGGCTAGCAGATAGTTCCGTGTGCTGACCGGCGCTGATCAACGATCTGAAACAGTGAAGGGGAAGCGAGCTTTTTTGCTTGCTTCCCTTTTTTTACGGCACTACCACCTCTGTAGATCAAGTATGTCCCAAAGACGAGCCCCCCCGATCGAACCGACCGCAGCGTTGCCGTCGCCTGCCAGCCCAGTTTCGTGCCCTAGTAGCTCGGTTCAGAGATTTGCTTCGCTCGCCTTGATCGTTCATTTTTCTTTGCTCATTACCGCGCTTTCCGCAAACATGGCCCCCAGCCATTTGCAGGGAATATTGTTAGGCTGGTTTTCTCCCTACTTCATCGCGACGAATCAAGACTATGGTGCAGTACCAATCAGTCTGACCCATGCGGACGCGATTGACTTCCCACTCACAATCGAACTCTTGCCCACAGACTCGGTTACTCATGAGGATTCAGCCTGGCACAAACTGGAAATACCGAACTCGGAAGAAAACGCAACGGGGATCAGTTTTCGAGCTTCGCGTTGGCCAAACTACGCACGACTGGTCCGTTTAATTACAGTGGATCAGCCCGACAGTGAAATCTTGGCAGATATTGCAACTGCTCTAGTTCGATTTGCTGAGGAGCAATCGCGAGTCAGCTATCGCGCGATCCGCCTGCGTGCCACGAAGGTGCTCAGCTACGATGAGGACGCAGCATTGGCTAGCAACCAGGGAGCACTGTTGGCAGACGAATTGGATAGCACGCTGTGCTACGGGGCGAATATTCTGCGGACGTCAAACCATGAAATTGCGCTCGTGCCCTTTCAGGAGAGGCTCCGCACTGCCCAGCCAAAGCAACTTCCATTGAGTGCCGAGGGAACCAACTAGTGTTTGGTCAAATCTCAAGAAGTTGGAGCGAGTTTTGGTTTTCCCCTCGTGCACATCGCTCGGTCGCCGCCCCGAGGGCCGCATTGTGCGCCGTGGCTGCCTGTTGGTTCGCTAGCTTTTTGGGAGATCTCCCCGGTTGGTTCGGACGCGAAGGAATTTTGACGCACGGCCTCTCTGCGCAGTTAATTGAATTCGAACAGACGAGTCGTTGGCAAAACTGGTCTCCCCTGTGGCTAGTGGACTCAATCAACTTCGCCAGGCTTTGGCTCATCGTGGGCATGATTCTATCCATCGTGGCCGCGGCTGGCATCGGCGGTCGAGCCACGATGACATTGCTACTAATTTGGATCATTGCATGGGCGCACCGCATCACTTGGCTCCAAGGACCAGTCGAACCGGCGCTGGTAGCATGCATCGCATACTTGATCATCGAACCAGGTACGCGGTTCTGGCCCAGCCAAACTGCGACAACGCAACACTCGTGGCAAGCCGGATTGGCCCTGCGATTGATTCAAACACATTGGTGGATATTGGTGGCTGCCGGAGTGCTCTCGCAACTTGGGAGTCTCATCTGGTGGCGAGGTGAAGGTGTGTGGTGGCTGGCGTCTGCAGGTCGATCCAATTGGTTGAGTATTGACATGTTACGAGGCCAAGCGAGCTTGATCAACGCTATCAGCCATGGAGTTATTGTTGTCCAAGGCTTAGCCCTGTGGACGATTACTCTTAAGTCAACTCGCCTGATCGGCTGTATGCTCGGAATTGTGGTATCGATGATATATGGTGGAGTCGCGGACTTTGTGCTCTATGGGATGTTGCTGGCCGCCTGCTTGTGTGCATTCTCTCAGCAGCGTTAGCGGTTTCTTCCAAGCAGATCTGCCTCAGCGTGCAATGGGGCTTTCGTCTGTCTATGTACATCCGCTATCGTAGAGGTTGTTCACTACTCTAACGGAGATCTTGCCATGGCCGCCCCGATCGATCCCGATTCGAATTCTGAGGAAGTCTCGAAGTCGGCTACCCCTGCGCCTGCCATCTCTGACCCCACGTCCTCCAAGACTTTGTCATTGCGAGAGGTTGATCTGTTTACTGATGGTGCTTGCAGTCGCAATCCCGGCCCCGGCGGATGGGCTTTTATTTTGCGGGACAAGAAAACAAAAAAAGAGTTAACGGGTTCGGGTGGGGAACGCGATTCGACGAACAATCGCATGGAACTAAAGGCCGTTATCGAAGGCCTAAAGTCGCTCAAGAAACAGTGTCGAGTTGCTTTGCATTCGGACAGCAAGTACGTGCTGCAGGGACTACAAGAATGGATGCAAGGCTGGAAGAAAAAGGGGTGGGTGCGCATGGAAGGAGGAAAAAGGAAGCCTGTCAAAAATGTTGAACTCTGGCAGGAGCTCGACCAGCTCATTGCCAAGCATCGCATTAGCTATCACCACGTCCGCGGGCACAGCGGTCATCCCGAGAATGAACGCTGCGATGTGATGGCCGTAGAAGCAAGTCAAAATTTTCACTAGTCGACATGTTTGGGTCGGGCGGCAAAGCCCACCAGCACCATAAAGCCGAAGAAGACAGTGATGCCAATGATGGTAGGTCCTGCAACTGGATCCGCCATTTTCTGGGACATGGCGGATCCAGCAGCGATCACGGCCCCGGCTACCGACAATGCCATGAGCACATTCCACATCAGCAAAGACGCTCCCCGAGGCTTTTCTTCCCCCAGCAGTCGCTCGTTGTTCATCATAAAAAAGAAAGTGATATACGCGATCGGAAGCAACATGGCTCCAAACGTCGATGTCAGAATGGCCAACCAGAATTGAGATTCACCAGTCCAGATCAGCGGCCACATGGCTCCGCAACCTCCCGCGACAATGCACCCGAGAATGTGTGCCATTTTTTCAAAATGCGGCGGGGCTAATTCTCGGAATACATAGCCGTTGATCAACATCAAAATAATGATCGACGAGAACCCCATTCCCAGCACGCCCAAGCCAAACACTAAATTAGACCACTGTTCCCCGAGCAGCGGAGAGAGCGACTGAGCGAGCTGAAAGGCATCGCGTTTTACAAGCGTGCCAGCCAAACGTTTTTCTGCTTCCGATAGACTTGCCATTTGCCGGAGGCGATCTGCTTCGGAAACTTTGCTCCACGCGGCCAATCCCAGGGCGGCTTGGAATTTAACATCGAGCACAGCGGGGTCGAGCTTTTGTTCTTTTTCGCTCAGGCTGGAGACCCATGTGGTACGCTCTTCCTTGGACACTGCCGAGCTGGCATCCCTGCCCAGTTGTTGCTGTAGCCGAGCCGCCAGGATCCCCTGCGCACCCTTGAAAATCGTACTGGTCTTCATCACTTCCGGATCGCTACTTAGGAACGGCTCGTCGACCTTGCCATGAAATGCAAATGCCGCAGCTATCACCACACAGCTCGTAACTAACACATAGGGTATTGCCATACCAGTCGACAAATCAAACCGCGTCAGGCCACGAAACGGCTTGTCCCAACCGCGAGCCAACAACGAATAGGGCAACAGGAAAGTCATGTTGATGCCTACGGCTGTTGCGGCAGCTCCAATCATTACATCGCGCTGTTGCGTGACTATGTTTTCAGACCAGAACGCGCGCATCGCCTCCGGAGCATCCTGCAGCAATTGAACTACTGTTCCCGTAGGTTCGTTCCATTGATTGATGTTTGGAACAAAGCCCGCCAGGATTGACTGCCACTGCAATCCCTGATTGAGCATCAGATAAATCACTACGCCGAAGAAGCAGACTACGATTAATCCAACCAAAGCCTTTAAGAATAGATCAAAAATCTTCGCGGCCATCCCGCGGCGTTCGTTGAGAATTACCAGCAAGAGCGCAGCGGCAAACAAAACGGCTGACACAGTTAACTTGGCGGACAAACTCGATCCCAGTCCTCCAGTGAGATTTTTGTCCAGCGCATCGTAAGACAAACTAAACTGTGGCATACACCAAATCATGTTGGCAGCGCTAGTCGCTAATAACCAACCGCATCCCAACACAGGATTGACATACTCATTGATTGCCTGAAAGGGCCTCTTGCCAGTCGAGAGCGTCACATAGCTTATGGCTGAGAGCATGATCACGCCCATGACAATGGCAATCAACTGCAACCACAGCATACTGGTTCCACCGAGGACTCCCAAGAATAGAGCGCCCGTCAAAGAGCCCCCCCCCAGCGTAATCGCACTCTGCAGCCACCCGGGACCAGATAAGCGAGTGAAGGCGCCCAACACGGCGAGGCCGCCTCGCTGCTGGGCTTTCAACAGTATTTCTCGATCTGAATTGATTTTCGAAGATTCTGACATCAAATAGTACCTTTCCGCCAAACTCAACTTGTACTGGTCTAGGTCAACAGATTAACTAGAAACGCCGACAGTAGGGACAACCGACCCCAACTTTTACCGGATTTATCGCACAACAAACGCGAACCTGGGAAAAGCTTGAGGGATCTACTGTTTTTTGGTTGAGTTGCGAAACTTTTCACCGGCTTGCGATGGGAATAGAATGGTTTCGTACTGAGGTAATGCGATTGGAAGGCTGAGCGGGGTGCGTTATGTCCGGTATTCGTGTCAACGAGCAACTAGAGATTGCCGAAGAGCAATTGCATTGGAGCTACGCGCGCAGTAGCGGCCCAGGGGGGCAGAATGTCAATAAAGTAAATAGCAAAGCGACGCTGCGTTGGACGCCTGTCCCAGGGACTATCTCGCAGGCGGCCTGGAATCGCTTTCAACGCAAGGCCCAGCGCTATATGACTATGGACGGGCAAGTCGTGATTCAGTCTCAAGAATTTCGCGATCAAACTCAGAACATTGAGTCCTGTCGCGATAAGCTTCGCACGCTCATTTTGGCGGCGCTGACTCCGCCCAAACGACGTGTCGCCACGAAACCGACTAAGGCATCGCGGCAACGCAGATTGGACGACAAGCAGCGTCGTTCGGACAAAAAAAAATCGCGACAGTCCAAAGAACTCGGCTAGCGAGCTGTTGATTTCATCCCAACCAGAGCGTGAGCTTTGAAGCGATTGGAGCTCAACTGCACTTAATCCACCGTCCAGCGACAGTGGCCAAGTTAGAGATGTCAAAAAACGTCCTGCTGCCAAGCGGTGAAAGTGAAACTCATTCAGGCACACCTCCGTCTGGCGAGAATGGCTACTGGGGAAGAACTTAAAAAGGAATGTCGAATTCAAATTCGGCTTGGTTCAGTCTCGCGCGACTAGGGATTCCGCTATAACCTATCGATTGCCACAATGCCAGTTCGTGTTCCTGCCGGATTGCATCCACAATGCCTTCGACTTGCTTGCCGTGTGCGTATGCGACCGTCTGCCCGACGTCGTTAGCAATGGTCTGTGTACCAACATCGATAATGCGTCGCGGATCGCGCTCGCCTGCGGCTGACAACTCCTGCCAGTCCAGAGGTAGTACGACTTTCTGCAATTGTCCTGAAAACACCATGACTCTGTAACGCATACGGCGTTTACCGCCTGTCGCAGAGGGATCATAGAAGTGAACTACTCCCGCTTCTGCTTCCAGCCAACTCTCCACACCCAAGCCGCGAAACTGGATTGCAAACCCGCGAACGCTCGGAATGGTTGACTTCACCAGATCATCGCCAACGGTCGCGAAAGCATCTGCCAATATCTCGGGTAGATCCCCAGTTTTTTCTTGCGCTGCCGACATGCGAAAAAGTGGCTGACGATGGTTGGCATCATCTCCAGCGACCTTTCGTTCAGAAACCCTCTTTCGGAATTCAGCGCTGTCTGCATCTCGACGAGCGTCGTACTCGCTTAGCAAACAGCCTTCGAACCCCCAACTATGCTCTGCAGCCAGCGATCGATAGCTCTTCCAAAGTGTGTCGAGTGGCACATCGCATCGCCCCACGACGATGATGCTGACCACATCGCCAGAAGAAATGCGCCGCCGCACAATATCCTCAATGGCTTGTCGAAGCTCCGTCATCTCTGACTGATTGAGCCTCTGCCAGGCTTCCCATTCGATTTTCTGTCCACGATGCCAGTTCGTCATCAAAGTCAAATGGCTGTTACAAATTCGGTCAACGACCGTAAAAAGCCGGGAGCGAATCTTGCGAGAAACTTCGACAAAGGCTTGCGCCTGTTGCAATTGACTCCGAATCGTCGCGACGCGACTAGGCCCCTCTGCCTTCAGCAATCTCTTTTCTAGAACTTCATTCTGTCGAAGAGTACGTTCGAGTTCGTTCTCAAGGTCGCGAACGGGACTGCTGGTTTGAGCCGTACGGGCCATCATTCCCAATTGCTGCCAGGCGTTGATGGCTTCGCTTTCCAAGTCTTTGTCCGACTTGGTTTTGGTGGACCTCTTTTGAGTTTGGACCACAATCTCTCCGGCTTTGGCTAATACTTCAAATCCCCAAGTGCTATCTGGATTAATTTCGCTTAGTGCGTTCGCCAAGGGAATGACCACATTGCGTTCAATTGCCCGCCGCAATGGCCGTGCTCCATATTTGGGTTGATACCCAAGATTGCACATGAGATCAATTGCTTCATCCGAAAAGGCAATCGAAGCGTCGCTGTACTTTAACCCAGGACGTTCCCGGAGCTTGTCCAGCTCGCGGATTGCTATTTGTTTCACCACCTCCTTGGACAGTGGGCGGAAAGCTACGATTCGGTCGAGTCTTCCCAAGAATTCGGGACGAACAAAGCTGCGCACCTCGCGTTCAAAATGTTGCTTCCAGTTGGGGAGCTCGCCATCGCCGAACCCGAAGCCACCGTCGCGAAACGACTCAGCCCCCAAGTTGCTAGTCATGATTACTACCGCATTGCGAAAGTCAGCCAGTCGTCCGTGGGAGTCGGTCAAGCGGCCTTCCCCGAGCACCTGCAACAGAATGTCAAAGACGTTCGCATCCGCTTTCTCGAATTCATCCAGCAGAATTACTGAAAATGGTTGTTCACGAATGGGAGACGTAAGCGTCCCGTCACCCTCTCCTGGTTTGCCGATCAATTTCACCGCGGACCACGGCGATGAATACTCGCTCATATCAATCCGCAGCATGCGGCTGGTATCGCTATACAATAATCGGGCGATCGCTTTGGCCATCTCCGTTTTGCCGACACCCGTCGGACCGATGAACATGAGCGTTGCCAATGGTCTGCCTGGACGGACCATGCGTGCTTTTAGAGTCGCGATCAAGTTAACGATCAACTCGATAGGTTCGCTTTGACCGATCACCTGTTCGGCCAGTTGACTTGAAACGGACGCAAGATCGAGAGGAATGGAATCATCGACCAAAAACTGCGGCAATCCTGTCTGTTCGGCGAAGGCCCGCGCAACCCTATCGGATTCGACTAACGTTCCCTCAGCAGCCTGATCCGTAATGGTGCGCATCAAACGCAGCGCCGTTGCTGGCATTGCTGAATAGGTTGCAAATCGAGTATGCAAGCGATAAAGTTCCTCAATCGCTTGTTCAGAGAACCCTACGTTTTGCATCGCGAAGCTAGTCTTCGATGCCGAGCCGAGTATTTCGCGGATCTTGGAGCTACTGTGCTCCTTGAGCTCCATTTGAGTGAAGGCTCGCAGCAGAATTGGATCTTCGCGCTCAACAACGGCCAGCTGTTCTGGAGTGCATTCTGCGATCGCAAGCAATTTACCGGCAGCGATGGATTGTTTTACCATCGATGCCACGCCGGGTTGCCCATCAATTTTGCCAGCCTCCATCAATTCGAACAGAGAGCCAAGGTGCAAAATCGCTCGCGTGGCATGGGCTTGGCGTATCAGCTTGCTGCACCGTTCCTGCCACATACCGAGTCCGGACATACCCGAAACAATGCGTGCCCCCGAGGTTGACCAGAATCGCCTTTGCTCCAGCCCCAGTTGCCTGCTGAGCTTCACCAACTGATACACCAGAGACGTTTTGCCGACGCCGGCAGGACCTACAAGTAGGACGCTCTGGGGCGCGTCGCTACGAAAGTAGTCGGCTAGCTCCGCGGCCTTTTCATCGAGCCCGTAGATTGGCCCCAGCGCGGCCTTCGACAAATCGCTGGCCGCTGCTCGCAGTGTCGACGTAGCCTTGCGCTCCAAACTGTCCTTGTCCGACCTCTCGGGCGAACCGCCGATCGGAAAATCGATGCGAATACTGCGGTACGAATAGACTCGCTGCGAAAATCTTTGACTCAACGACAAAAGGTCACGGTTTTCAGCCATGCGAATTAAGGCAACCTTGGCTTGCTTTGCAACCGAGGCGTTATCGAGCTCTTCATGCTTACCAAATAGCACACAGTTGACCGCAGGAATCCGCACAACACAGTTACCGTGACTTAGTCTCCAGCGAAAGCTGTCGAGTTCGACCTGCAGTGGCAATTGCCATTGTGCGCTGTACTGTTGGGGTGGCAATTCAACCGGCGTTTTCCAACTTTCACACTCGGCTGGCAGCCCGCCCGCAAACAGATCTGATGGCAAGATAGAGGGCAGTGCCTTGCTCAGCTGCCGGCTGAGACGCTTTTCGACATCCTCCCAGGCAGAGCCTACTACCTGGATATCCCATGGACCTAGCGGCCGTGCGCGGACGAGTTGATCCAAGTGGTGCTCGACTTGGATCGGTACGTGAATATTTAGAGTTTCGCTCATGCTGATAGTTTAAGATCTGCATCGCACAGTTATGGCCAAGAGCAACTTCGAAAACAGAAAATAATTCGAGCGGTCAATTGCATTGATGGTGCTTGGCCCGAACGCAGTCCACGTAGTACTTCAACTGTCCGTCCACGCGCTCTTCAACTAAGCCATGGATATCCGTATCAAAACCCGGGAATTTCTGATTAAACATTCTTGCAAATTGCAAATACTCGACAATCAGCTTGTTGAATCTCTCCCCAGGAATCAGCAACGGAATTCCCGGAGGATAGGGCGTCAGTAATACCGCAGTCGCCCTGCCTTCGAGGTGATCAATCTCGACCCGATCGAGCTCGCGGTGCGTCATCATATCGTAGGCCTGCCAGGGTTTCATCGCAGGTTGCATTTGAGACAGATACATTTCTGTGGTTACACGAGCAATATTGTACTGCTTGTAGGTATCGTGAATCTGTTGGCAGAGCACCTTCAGCCCGATGCCTTCGTACTGTGGATACTGCTGCGAAAACTCTGGGAGAATTTTCCAAATGGCTAAGTTCTTGTCGTAATCATCCTTAAACTGCTGCAGCGCACTGAGCAGCGTATTCCAGCGACCTTTGGTAATGCCAATCGTAAACATGATAAAGAACGAATATAGGCCGGTCTTCTCAACGATGACACCGTGTTCCGAAAGATAGCGCGTAACGATTGACGCCGGTATACCCCAATCCGCGAAATCGCCTTTCACATTGAGACCCGGAGTTACCACGGTGGCTTTAATTGGGTCCAGCATATTGAAGCCGTCGGCCAAGTTACCAAAACCATGCCAATTATCCTCGGCGCGAAGCATCCAATCGCGTTGCGTACCGATGCCCGACTCACAGATTTCTTCTGGCCCCCACACTTGGAACCACCAGTCGTCGCCCCACTCGGCGTCGACTTTCCGCATTGCGCGGCGAAAGTTCAGTGCTTCGGCGATGGACTCTTCAACCAACGCAGTTCCGCCCGGCGGTTCCATCATGGCCGCCGCCACGTCGCACGATGCTATAATTGCGTACTGTGGGGAAGTTGACGTGTGCATTAAATAGGCTTCGTTAAAAATATGCCTATCTAACTTGGTCTTCTTCGATTCCTGCACCAGGATTTGCGAAGCCTGCGAAATGCCAGCCAGCAACTTGTGCGTCGAATGGGTTGCGAAGACCATCGCATTGCTACAACATGGTCGGTCGCGACCAATCGCATGCATGTTGCGATAGAATTCATGGAATGTTGCATGTGGCAACCACGCCTCATCGAAGTGCAGTGTGTCGATCTGTCCGTCCAGCATCTCCTTCAACGTTTCAACGTTGTACACGATTCCATCGTAGGTGCTTTGGGTAATGGTCAATATGCGTGGCTTGCGCTCCGGATGCTTGGCTTGTGCCTCGCGTGCGAATGGATTCGCGTCGATCTTCTTTTGTATATTCTCGGGCCGGAATTCCTCTAGCGGTATGGGGCCGATTAACCCCAGGTTGTTGCGAGTCGGAGTTAAAAACACAGGCACAGCGCCGGTCATAATGATGGAATGCAAAATCGATTTATGGCAGTTGCGATCTACGACCACGATATCCCCGGAAGCGACCGTCGAGTGCCAGACCATTTTGTTCGATGTTGATGTACCATTGGTCACAAAAAAACAATGATCCGCATTGAAAATGCGCGCTGCATTGCGCTCCGAAGCGGCCACCGGTCCCGTGTGATCAAGCAACTGCCCCAACTCTTCCACTGCGTTGCACACGTCTGCGCGAAGCATGTTCTCACCAAAGAACTGGTGAAACATTTGCCCCACCGGGCTCTTCAGAAAAGCGACTCCACCGGAGTGCCCGGGACAGTGCCATGAATAGGAACCATCGCTGGCATAATGCACCAGCGCTCGGAAGAATGGCGGTGCCAGGCCGTCCGTGTAGGCTCGAGCCTCGCGCAAAATGTGCCGCGCAACGAACTCCGGCGTATCCTCGAACATATGAATGAACCCATGCAGTTCACGCAAAATATCGTTGGGGATGTGACTGGATGTCCGCGTTTCACCGTATAGGAATATGGGAATATCACTATTCTTGAAGCGAATCTCCTGAATGAACTCTCTCAGTTTGGCGATCGCCGGCTCCTCATCGCCTCCAGCCGTGAACTCTTCATCATCAATGGACAGAATGAAGGCAGATGCCCGCGACTGCTGCTGAGCGAACTGCGACAAATCACCATAGCTGGTCGCCCCGATGACTTCCGCCCCTTCTCCTTCGATTGCCTGCGCCAGCGCGCGAATTCCCAAGCCAGAAACGTTCTCGGAACGGAAATCTTCATCAATAATAAGTATCGGAAATCGAAATTTCATTAGTCGAAGCTCTCGGGAAATGGTGAAGGAATGGAAAATTCTAACGGCTTGCACACCATCTGTCGTTGCCACTTCGCAATAAACAACTCTTGACCTGATTGCTTGATAGCAGGTAGCTTTACATCGCGTACCTTATCAGCTGCCGCTAATTCGCCGCCAACGGCGGGCTGCTGCCAATTAAGCCGCAGGGAAAATGGAATCGCTGGGTACCTGGAATCGCTGCTTGCTTACGAAGCGGCAATGTTTCGTGAGATCTTGGGTTTGTGCGATTGGCGATTTCGCGAGATACTGAGGTTTCGCGATGCCGCAGTGTTTCCCCTAAAGTTTGCGGGCGGTCAAAACTCTCTCACCGGTCAAGGATGGCCTACTATGCTCGATAATAGCAACTCACTAAAGATACAGACTTCCAAGCAACCTGTGCCACTTTTGGATGTGGGCAGAGGAAATTCCGCCCTGCGAGATGAGATCGTGCAGGCGCTTGCAGACGTGTACGATAGCGGCAAGTTCCTGCATGGGCCGCAAGTAACCGAGCTCGAGAACAAAGTCGCAAGCATCAGCAATACTCGCCATGCCGTAGGTTGTGCTTCCGGCAGCGACGCACTATTGCTCGCATTGATGTCCCTTGGGGTCTCGGCAGGCGACGAAGTAATCGTGCCAAGCTTTACATTTTTCGCTACCGCCAGCGCGGTTAGTCGTGTTGGCGCGAAGATTGTATTCGCCGATATCGATCCGCACACCTACAACATTGATCCGGCAGCCATCGAAGCTTGCATCACAGCTCGCACTCGCGCTATCATTCCTGTTCATTTGTTTGGGCAAGCGGCGAAAATGGACGCAATCTGCAACATTGCGGCTCAACGCGACATCGCGGTGATCGAAGATTCCGCACAGGCTATCGGCGGAGCCTATCACGGTCGGCCACTGGGAAGTTGGGGGGTGATGGGTTGCACCAGTTTCTACCCCACCAAGAACTTAGGCGGTTTGGGCGATGGTGGAATGCTGACCGTTAACAGCGACGTCATTGCTGATCGGCTGAGGTTGCTCGCCGGCCACGGCATGCGTCCCCGCTATCATCATTCGGAGGTGGGAATCAATAGCCGACTCGACACGCTGCAAGCTGCCGCGCTGTTGATCAAGATTCGCCACTTGCAGAGTTATACCACTGCCCGCCAAGAAAACGCAACTCGCTATTTTGATTTATTCGCGGAAGCAGGATTGGGTAGCATCGTGGGTATGGGACTGCCCTTCCGCGACCCAGCCGCATTTCATGTGTGGAATCAATTCAGTTTGCGCGTCGCTGGAGGGCACCGCGACAGTCTCAGAGCCTACCTACAAGAACATCAAATCGGATCGGAAATCTACTATCCGATTCCACTGCACCAGCAAGTCTGCTTCCGCGATTGTGGCTACCCCACGGGCAGCCTCCCCGAAAGCGAGCGCGCGGCTGCCGAAATCTTGCACTTGCCAATCTATCCCGAGCTGACGAGCGACGAGCAAGAACAAATAGTCGGCACGATCGGCCGTTATTATCGCGAAGCCTATCAGCGCAATGTCGCTTAGGACAGCATAGCCCTAGGTGGTCTGAATCCCTGTGGCCGAACAATTGCTGCAGGGTTTGCCTATCATACCGCATTCGACCAGATGAGTAACAAAGCTGTAGCGCTGCGAATGTGGCCAAAGCTATTTTGTTCCCTGACAGCGCAATGCTCCTTTGAATGCAATAGCAACCTGTTCCTTACTAATTTGATGTCGCCACCCTATGCCAGGCCGCTTGTCGATCGACTTAGGCCGCGCTGATTGCGGGGCATGGGTGGCCACTCGCGCGAAGCCTTGGAGAGAATTGGTCGAGCGCGACTCCACTGAGACCAGGAACAGCTTTGCTCGCCTTAGCTTTCGCCGCCCTTTCTCGACTTTGCATAGTTAACATTTTTTTGCATCAGTGTGCTCGACAGGACGCTCATGTCTATCATTTTCGCTTTTCATGGACGCAACTGTTACCGGTTGATCGCAACTGTGATTTCGCAACTGTGATTTCGCAACTGTGATTCCGCAACTGTGATTCCGCAGATGAGGCTTTTCCAATGTCTGGCCAACTAGAGTCATACTTCCGAAAAGGGAGTCGGCCACTTATGTTCGGCACAAATTTTGCGAACATAGTTATGCGTATCGTTACACCGACGCGGTCGCCAAGGGAAGCGCCCGGTGCAGCCGTTGTGGAATTGACAGGCATCTGCCAGCGAGTTTCAAGACCGAGGACATATGATTAGAATCACAGTATCGCTCGCTTTGTTCACCATTGCTGCGGCCCTAAAAGCCCAAACGGTCGAACCGACCTCCGTCCTGGGCGACACTACGATGCCAGCACCCGGCGACACGTCGCAGGTGTTTCCCTACGGTATCACCGGAAAGACGCCGCCGTCGCTGACCAAGATTAATTTCAAGGGGCAGGAGCCTTACCACAAGCACCGCATTAATCTGCGAGTGTTTCAGGGCTGCCCACAAATCGAGATATCTCAGGGCGGCAGGCTTTGGGCGACGTGGTTCGGCTCCAACATCCAGGCTGAACGTGCGCCGTTTCACAAGGACCAGTTCTCGGTCATCTCGACCTCCGCCGATGGCGGGAAGACCTGGAAAGAGGTCTTCGTCTTCGATCCGAGCGACATCCTTGGAGGCGGGGCCTCCGACCCGATGCTGTGGAAAGACCCGCAGGGCCAAATCCGCTTCATCGGCCTCAGAAACATTGACTTTAAAGGCAAGGATTCTTTCGCCTCCTCAGCTTGGGAGTTCACGATGCTCGACGCCGAGGACGAGCACACCGCATGGAGTGCGCCCCGCCTGCTTGGGAACAAGAACATTTCTGTCATGAAGCCGCTGATTTTCCCTGACGGCACCTTCATGCGCTCCATGGATGACTTCAAGCTTGTTGGCAAGCCCGATGCGGTCCGCATCCGCTTTCTGAGGGAAGACATTAATGGCAGGCCGATCTTTATCTCCGAACTCCCCGCCGACGCCGATGCATCTTTTGCGGAGCAGATGCCGATCATCAAAAAGGACGGCAGCCTCTTCACGTTCTACCGCGCCCGGAAAGGCCAAAAGTTCGCCGAATCGACCGACGGCGGCCGGACTTGGAAGCCGGGCGGCTACTACCCGATGCAATTTTCAATCGACACGAAGTGCATTCTCAAGACACTACCCTCGGGCAGGATCCTGCTAGTCGCAAACGATGTTCAGATAAAGGAGCGCGAGGGCCGGAACATCTACTTCTATCGCGATCAACTCGGCCGGGAACGCGAGCTGTCATCGCCCAGGACGGCGCGGGCTCGCATGACAGCTTATCTGAGCGACGATGACTGCCAATCGTTTAACCACAAGATACTCCTGTGCGACGACGGCCAGATCAGCTATCCCTCGGCGACGTTAGGCGAGGACGGCTCCATCTACATCGTCTACGACCAGGGACGCGGCACCATCGGCCAACATACGATCTTCCTATCAAAAATCCGAGAGGAGGATATTCTTGCAGGAAAACTCCTCAATGAGGATAGCTTCCTGAATACGATCGTCAGCCGCCCCAGTGACCAGGGCGGTGGGCGCCGCAAAGGCGACGCTCTCTGAAAGGTAGAAAAAGAAGTAGAGATCAATGTCGAATCCTGCGGAGGATCCGCAAGCGAGTCAACCGGCCCCCCCTAAACGCAAGATCCACACATTTAGCCTGTCCTCAAAAGTTACCAAAACCGCAAAGGGACACCGCATTTTCTAAAACCGCAAAGGGACACCGCATTTTCTTGGTCGTCGCCCGCTGACGAATAGGATCCTGTGGCCCCATGAAGCCCGCAGGGTGACACTACACGCTGCTGGTCATCGCCGATCGCCTACTAAGCTGCTGTGGCCCTGTCGTTTATTTCACTCCGGATTGTCGCAGTTAAACAACCAAGCCCCTTCCCAGGTTTTGAAAGCTATCAATTTAGTCGCAAGCGCTGGTAACAGAATAAAGATCAACTTGGGTCAGAGCTTCGTGCAGGGAAAGAAATCTTAAATTTTCTGGGTATTTGTGTAAGGTAGTTGGGTTGCGTACGTCTTCCTTTAGTCAATCTACTTTGCTTTATGGCTTAAGGGAGTGTATCAATGGCTCGCATCACTCGCGCGGAAGTGTTTTCGTCGGGCGAAGTCGCAATCGTCCACGTTATCGGACGCGTGGTGCGCCGCTGCTTCTTGTTCGGCGACGATCCTGTGACGGGCAGAAATTTCGATCATCGTAAGCTGTGGATTGAAGAGCGTCTCGAGCGACTGGCTGCTGCCATGGGAATTGATTTGCTCACATTTTCGATTCTGTCAAACCACTTTCATTTGGTACTCAGGTCCCGTCCGGATGTGGTGCAAACCTGGGATGACTCGGAAGTTGCAAGGCGTTGGTTGTTACTATGCCCGATTCGGAGCGACGGCCATGGTCTGCCACACGGTCCCAGCGAGTCGGAGCTCAATTCCATTCGCAACGATGCCGAACGAGTTGCCGAGATTCGGTCCCGGCTGAGTGATATCTCGTGGTGGATGCGGTTGCTCTGTCAACATATCGCCATGCGTGCTAATCGCGAGGATGAGGAAAGTGGCAAATTCTTCCAAGGCCGCTTTAAGGCGGTGCGTCTGCTGGACGAAACGGCTGTGCTGGCGTGCGCTGCCTACGTCGATCTTAATCCCATTCGCGCTGCTTTGGCTGAGACGCTCGAATCCAGCCCGCATACGTCCGTGCTACGTCGGGTGCAAGCATTACAGGCGAATACCCAAGCGCCGAACCGTGCTGCTGATCGCATGCTGTGCCCCATCGAAATCGACGAGTTACGTAGTGCGTTGGGTGCTTGCCCAAGTCGAACAGGACATCGCTGCAGCGACAACGGTTTTTTGAACATGTCGAGTAGCGATTATTTGCAGTTATTGGATTGGACTGCGCGACAAATTGTGCCTGGTAAGCCGGGGACAACCCCCGACAAAACTCCGCCTCTCGTGGAGCGCCTGGCGCTCGCCCCCGAAGTATGGTGTGGTCTAGTGAAGAACTTTGGCAAGCTGTTTTATAGTGTTGCTGGACGACCTCAAACAGTGGATACTGCCCGATCGAGGATCCGGCGTTGCCGATTCCATCTCCGCAGTCAGACTCGAACGCTTCTTAGCGTGTAGCCCAACGCCAATCGCTGAGCTCAAGATCTGCTCTTATTACTGCTGGCAATTCCTGTCGTTGGCCCAGTGAACATGCTGTGACCCTGTGCTGTGTGTTTGATAACCGCAGGTAGACAATGAATATGCTGACCCAGTTCCATGAGCAATGAACTTGCTGTGACCCTGTGCTATGTGCATGCTGTGACCCTGTGCTATGTGCACTGATGCCCGCCAGAGTAACTACAACAAGCAACACAGCCTCTGGTTGCAAGACCGAGATCGCAAGATGGACACCGCAAGAGGGACGCAAGAGGGACACTGCACTTTCCGGACGCAAGATGGACACTGCACTATCCTAGTTATCGCAGGCCGAATAGGGACACTCAACTTTTTTGATGACCGCAGGTAGACAATGAATATGCTGTGACCCAGTGCCATGAGCACCCAGTGCCACGAGCAATGAACATGCTATGACCCTGTGCTATGTGCACTACCGCTAAACAATCAGGATCCTGTGGCCCCGTTCTGAGTTCTGTCAATGCTACCAATGCCATGCTGACGGGGGCTTTTGCCGGCTGCTGCCCCCACTTTTCTTGAACGATGCAGAAATTTTTTTGTGGCGGCTGCCGGATGCGAACTGGATTTACTCCTATAGCAGGGCACAGCGTTTGGTTGCGTTGCGTCGAGTCCACTGCTGATTGCCTTACTGAACTGCCTGCACGCCGCCCTTCCAAAGGAGAATGCAATGTTCCAACACGCTAATCAACTGCTGGCAAGGAACTGCTTGTTGATCATGGTCGTTTCGACGCAGGCTGTTCCCATCTGCTTTGGGCAATCGACCAAAGGAGAGAATGGCACGCAAAATTCTATTGGGCAAAAGAAATCGGACGTCAAACCGAGCAGAGATCAGTTCGATCAAGCGATTGCCGCCCCTCAGGGAAAAAGCATCTCACCAGCCGCCATTTTGCGAACTGAAAATGAAGTTTCAAGTATCCAGTTTTCCAACAATCACGATCAAGACAGCTTGTGCATTGTTAATCGAATCGTCATCTCTGACTGCGTTGTTGCCGGGGAGCGCGGCAAAACCAGTGCATCGACGGACTGCAATGGCTCGGTATCATTCGCCGTGCTAGGTACATTAACTGCGGCTTGCCTTCGGAGTGTTCTTCCCACCGAGTGTGTTTTCTTCAGTCTAAGCCGATCGTTTCCTGAGCGGCGTGATCAGTTCCGACTTGATGCTTGGAGCCAGCCGATTCGGGACACAATTGCCGACGCGGGCGTGTTCGTATTTGCGGGAATCGAACTGTCCAATCGCTTCGGAGCCCTTCGCCAAACTTATTTGGCCGTCAGGTGCTTGGCTGATGAACTCGATCAAGCACACTAAAATAACGCAGCAAAGTAGTCATTTCGCTGCACAAATTGAATGAGTTGCTTCGCAAAGGAATAATAATTAGCCGAAGTGCAAGTTGGTTGCAGGACAGCCACGGAATCCTAGCATCAGTCGCGGAAGACGGTAGGTGTCTGTTTCAAAATTGAGCGTCGCCCTGGTACGTCATCAGTAGTGTGGAACTCGTGCCACATTACCAAGTCCCGTCACCGTCACCGTGGCCGCGCGAAACAATTTGCTTTGCCAAGTGTTGATTGCTAGGGCGATCTCACTGCGTTGTTCTTTTGCGGAAGCCGAGCAGACGACTGACCCTAAATCACCAATTAGGTGGGAGTACCAGCAATTTGCAAGCGATGCGAGCATGACAACAGCCGCGCTTCAGACACCAATGGAGCTCCTCGTCAAGGCTGGGAGCTAACGGGTACAATATCTCGACGGTCCAACGAAGGTGCTGACCTTCTACTGTTCAAACGGCTGAAGCATTCAGAGAGTGCCTCAATGACGGAAGCCAGCGCAGTTATAAATTTAATCGAAGAAATCAAAGAGCTCAGTTTATTGAAAGACGTCTCGATTGAGTTGAGTTTGTAGAGGAACTTGATTTGGCAATTGTGCGTGCAGGCAAGGCGGCCGTCAAAAAGGCCTTGTCGACATCGAAAGAGGCAAGGAATCAGTTAACACGCTCGCCAAGCCAAAAACCCAACCGGGCGATAAATAGCAGCCTACCGCCAGCAACGACTTTCTGGATTGATCGAATGCCCCCCAGCCAACGCGCCCAAATACGCTAAGATCGTTCTGGGCAATGGACAGGTGTGCACAGCCGTAATAAAAAAGGCATTCGATGAACATTCTTTTGTGGGTTCTGCAGGTGCTCGCATCTCTCATGTACGTTGCGTCGGGCATCATGAAGGTTTTTGTGTTCGACAAGATTAGCGCGGACGTTCGATCTTTCGCTGCATTGCCCAAGGAGGTCTGGATGGCGCTCGGAATAATGGAACTCATCTGCGTAGTGGGTCTAATCTTGCCTGCCGCACTTCAATGGCAGCCCAAGCTAACCGGAATCGCTGCGACAGTCTTGGCTATCGAGAGCCTTGTCTTTATCGGCGTGCACGTGTTGTACCGAGAGGGCGCACCCATCGCGATGTGCGTCATATTGGGGCTATTGATGGCTTTCATCGCGTTTGGCCGATTAGTCCTGCACCCAATCGGGTAATTGGCAAACACCAATCTGAGCCAAGATACAGAACTCAGGCCGGGGAACTCAGCGAGACAGTATTTTGGAAAGGGTGGGCCATTCTCCAATCGAATTGCCGCACTGCCGAATTGTTCTCCATGGCTCCAGTAAGGCCTTATGTGAGTTTCGCCCGCTGCTGGCTAATCACGACCTATTTCATGTTGTATCAGCATCGCAGTCAGCCAAGAGCGATTGCAACTGGCGTGATCTTGGCAGATAGCTTAGGCAGATCCTGCTTGACCGATAACAGGCAAGCGGGCAGGGGATTTTGCTCTAAAGAAATTGCCTAACAACCAGGCTCAGGCACTGCGGCCTGTCAGAAATCCGGTAACTTAATCTAGTTGCAGCTTCCCTTTTTCGACGCGATAGTCTTCAGGCCACTACAAATGCGCAATAATCAGCATGCACAAGATGGATTTCCAGCCGACGAGGAGGATGCATGGGGCGAGGATTTGGACGATGCCGAAGACACCATTACATGCCAATATTGTCAGAAGGAAATTTATGCCGATTCGGTGCAATGCCCGCACTGCAGCAACTATATTTCGCGCGAGGACAGCCGGTCCAGTCGATATCCAACCTGGATTATTGTCACGACCATCGTCCTGCTAATTCTATTTCTCTATCCCTATGCAAGTATGCTGCTTGCGATATTCATACCTTAGAGGCTGCAATGCTAACTGGGAATAAGCGTTGGGATTGTCGAGTGTCTGTCTTGACGAGTTTGATTATTGATGGATTCAACATAGAATGACGCGTGAACATGCTAAGCCGCGGCATGGTGCGGTGGCAGTACTTGTAGAGAATGCCAAGTTTTTGGTTATTCGCCGCAGCCATTTAGTGCGCGCACCCAATCTATTGTGTTTTGCGGGCGGCACGATCGAACGTGGCGAAAGTCCTTACGACGCGATTGTCCGCGAACTGCAGGAAGAACTGTCGCTTGCATCGGTAGCTCGAGAACATTTGTGGCAGAGCCGTACGACTTGGGGAACACTGCTGGAATGGGTCCGAGTTGAAAGGTCCCCTGATTCAGACCCGATTGCCAACCCAGCCGAGGTTGCGGAGTGGATGTGGTTGAGCCCAGACGAGCTGCTCAGTCACCCAGACCTGCTGCCAAGCGTGCCTGCGTTTTTCAGTGCTTGGGCGCGGGGTGATTTGGCACTACCTAAAGAAGCCGGCCAACCAGACCCGAGCTGGATTGTCCGCTAGTTGGCTCGTTCGCGCATGCACATGAGTAGAAACAATGCGTCGGCGTGATATACTGCCGCGGTGATCAGCGTTTGCTGATTTTTCCTATCCCCTCACACATTGCACAATGTCAGCGGAGGTTTCGGTGTCCGATAATCCCTACCAAACTACACAGCAGAGCTTTTCGCCTCCGCCGGCCGTAAAAGATAAGCCAACTTCGGTTACTGTTTTCGGCATTCTGAACCTCGCTTTCGCCCTAATGGGACTCTGCGGCTTGGGTGCTTCGGTCGCGATGTTCTTCATTCCCGTTGACCCCAACATACCGAATCCAGCGATCGAAATCATGCAGTCAAACGCGGCATATCGCTCGTACATGATCGGATCTATCGCCATGGGATTTGTTTCCACCATCGTTCTGGCCGTCGCCGGAGTTGGTCTATTGACATGGAGAAAATACGGTAGGACTGCATCGATATTTTATGGTTGGTTTGCGATCTTGAGCATGATAGTTGGAACTATCGTCAATTGGATTTTCATTTTCGGCCCGATGGTAGAGCAGGCACAGAAAGCCAATGGTCCAGAAATGGCTGGCGCCATTGGCGGTGCGATTGGTGGTTCGATCGGAAGTTGCGTGGCGCTGATCTATCCGGCGATTCTGCTGTTCTTTATGTCTCGCCCAAACATCAAAAACGCACTGCACTAGCTCCAATACTCTTCGATTCCGCTGCGACGCCCCAGTTGTCAGGTCAGGTCGTGCATTCGCGCCCCAACTAGAAGGACTTTAGATGCTCTCCAAAGCAGTCTCTGCTTACGCCTTATTCGTAGGCACTATGTTTTTGGCGGCGATGTTGATCGCTGCGCCCCGCCGCATCAAAGCCGAGGCAGTGTCAGCCAACGCGCGTCCCAACGTCATCGTCATCCTGGCAGATGATATGGGCATAGGCGATATCACTCCCACCAATCCAAACTGCAAGATCCGCACGCCTCAACTGCAGAAACTAGCGGATGCGGGGCTAACATTTCTTGATGCTCACACGCCCAGTGCGGTCTGTACTCCCACGCGTTATGGCCTGATGACAGGCCGATACAACTGGAGATCAACTTTAGGACGTGGCGTGCTGAGTGGGACCAGCGAGCACTTGATTCCGGCGGACCGCCCAACGCTGGGTCACCTGATGCAAAAGTCCGGCTATCATACAGCGATGATCGGAAAGTGGCATTTGGGATGGGACTGGCCAAAGACGGATGGTGAAATTGATTTCGCTCTACCGGTGAAGAATGGCCCCGACATCAACGGATTCCACCAGTACTATGGCCACTGTGGTTCGCTTGATATGCCACCCTATGTCTGGGTCGAAACCGGTCGCGTGACAGGGCAACCAGCACGCGAGGAAGGCGATACCAAGCAGGAGGATCCTTATGGCTGGTACCGCAAGGGACCTATTGGCTCCGATTTTAAGATTGACGAAGTGCTGCCCCATTTGTTTGACAAGTCGATCGACTACGTCAAGGCGCGAGCTGAGCAGGTGGCAGTGCCGTTTTTCCTATATCTAGCGTTACCTGCTCCACATACGCCAATTGTTCCAGTGCCTCCGTTCAAGGACGCCAGCGGGTTAAATCCTTACGCCGATTTTGTCATGCAAGTGGATTACCACGTCGGGCAGTTGATGCGAACATTAGATGAGGTGGGCATCGCCAACAATACGCTTGTGTTTTTCACCAGCGACAATGGCTGTTCGCCCGAAGCGAATTTTGAAGTTCTAAAAAAGTTCGAACATGATCCCAGCGCTGGATATCGGGGAAACAAAGCGGACATCTACGAAGGTGGGCATCGCGTCCCCTTTATCGTGCGTTGGCCCGGTCACGTTGAAGAGGGTCGGCGAACCTCCGCGTTAGCTTGTTTGACCGACATTTATGCGACTCTGGCGGAAATCACTGGACAGCCACCACACCCCCTTGGCGGCGAAGATAGCTTCAGTCTGTTGCCCGTCCTGGCTGGTATGCAATCGTCGCACAGAGAGACCTTAATCAGTCACTCGATCGAAGGTGCCTTCGCTATTCGCCGCGGTGAGTGGAAGCTCTGCTTGTCAGCCGGAAGTGGAGGTTGGAGTCACCCCAAAGAGGCCGAAGCTAAAAAACTTGGTCTTCCTCCAATGCAACTTTTTAATCTTGCACAAGATAAGAGCGAACAAGTGAACCTAGCGGAAAAACATCCTGAAGTTGTACAAGAATTGATTGCGTTGCTCGACGCCGAAATACGCAACGGACGTTGTACGCCGGGCCAACCGGTTAGCAATGATCGCGAAATTCGCTTTTTGACTGAAATGAAACCCTAGGCTCTGTTTCTCGACGTAGCCCACCTGCGTCGACGCGCGTTAGTCGAGACGCCGCCGGGGCTTACGAAACAGACAGAATCCCCTTCTTTAAAGAAATTAATCAGTCTTCGGGGGCGGAGTGGTTTAGGTCTTTCGGTTGTGTTCAGGTATATTAGGATGTGTCAGACACCTCCCCCGCCTGCTTCTGCCTGCCGAACCACCCACCTTCATTCGCGACAGTGAGCCCAATTTTGAAACCAGTGTTCTTTGCCCTTGCTGGCATCCTGTGCCTTGCCTCGGATGCGACGGCGCAGATATCGGCGTCGCCTGCAGCGATGGATGCAGCCGTCAAAACCCTGCAGACCTATTGCTATGATTGCCATACGGGCAAAGAAGCAGAAGGTGGCGTCCGCGTGGATTTTCTTTCCAAGCCAGACAGTCTAGAAGACAATATCGAGGTCGTCGAAAAGATTCTCCGCGTTTTGGCTGAACAGCAAATGCCGCCGGCCGATGCTGAGCAAATTGCCGGTGCTGATCGGGTCGCGCTGTCGACTTGGATCGAAGCTCGCTTGCAAGACTTCGACTGCGGCAGTGTTAGTCGCCCCGGACGAGTCACCATGCGGAGATTGAATCGCACGGAGTACGACAATACGATCCGCGATTTAACTGGTCTGGATCTCCGGTTGGCAAACGACTTCCCCTCGGATGATGTGGGCAATGGATTTGACAATATCGGGGACGTTCTGACGCTGCCTCCCATTTTGATGGAGAAATATCTGGCGTCTGCGCAAGCGGTGGCGGAAGCTGTAATGGCGAATCCGCAGGCCTCCTCCCGAGTTTTTCCATTCGCCCCCGGCAATCCCGATGACCTGTCGGAGGCATTGGATGTCGCACAAAAGAATGTGGGCGCCTTTGCCAGTCGAGCGTTTCGCAGGCCGGTAGCTCCATCGGAATTGGCGCGTTTGACGGAACTAATGCGGTCGGCGTGGGAAGCGGGTGCTTCGAAAGCGGAGAGTTTACAAGCCGCAGTAACGGTCATACTCACGTCCCCGCATTTTATTTATCGCGTTGAAGACGATCAAGCGAGCGAATCCATCGATGGAATTCGCGAGCTAAACGATTACGAATTGGCCTCGCGACTCTCGTATTTTCTGTGGAGCAGTATGCCCGATGAACGTTTGCTGCAATTGGCCGGTGCAGGGGAACTCCATACTTCGCAGCAGTTGGTCGCTGAGGCCAGACGCATGCTGGCCGATCCAAAATCGCAGTCGCTGATCGACAACTTTATTGGACAGTGGTTGCAATTGCGCGATCTCGAAACGCTTTCGCCGGACCCCAAACAGTTTCCAGAGTTCGATCAAGAGTTGCGGGTTTCCATGCGACGCGAAACCGAGTTGCTGTTTCGGAATATCTTGGATGAAAATCGGAGCATTATCGACTTGCTGAATGCGGACTATTCGTTCATCAATCAACGACTGGCGGACCACTACGGGGTGGAGGGAATTGTTGGGGACGAATTTCAACGAGTCAATCTCAAGGGCAAACGCAGTGGCGTTTTGATGCATGCCAGCGTCCTCTTAATCACCTCCAATCCAACCAGAACTTCCCCGGTCAAACGCGGAAAGTGGGTGCTCGAGAACTTACTCGGCGAACCGCCGCCGCCACCACCACCCAACGTGCCAGAATTGAACGCGACTGGAGAGACGTTGGGAACCTTGCGCCAGCAGATGGAACAACATCGCGCCGATCCCAATTGTGCAGTCTGCCATACGAAGATGGATGCGCTTGGATTCGGACTGGAAAACTTCGATGTAGTTGGAAAGTGGCGAGAAGTCGACGGAAGAGACAAAATCGATCCAAGTGGTTCGCTGCCGGGAAATCGCCAGTTCGGTAGTCCAGTGGATTTGGTACAAATTCTGGCCGAAGATAAGAAGCAGGAGTTCTGCCGCTGCATGACCCGGAAAATGCTGACCTACGCATTGGGGCGAGGATTGGGCGTGCAAGACCGTTGCACAGTCAACGCAATTGTCAGCCAAATGTCGGAAAAAAATTACCAGGCTGCTACACTGGTAGAGGCGATCGTAACTAGTTCACCGTTCACGACTCAGGAAACAGGACGCTAACATGTCGAAATTTCTATCGTCAAATTTGTCCCGCCGCACAGTCCTGCGAGGCCTCGGAGTATCGCTGGCTCTTCCCTGGTTGGAAGCGACGAGTGGCTTGGCACGTGCGTCCGCGGTCGTCGCTGATGCTCCCACACGAATGGCATTTATTTTCGTACCCAACGGGGTTCATCTGTCTCAGTGGACTCCCAACACTGAAGGCTATGGCTTTAAATTGCCCTTCATCCTAGAACCTCTGGCCTCCGTGCAGGACGATATCTTGGTTGTCAGCGGTTTGACTCATGACAAGGGCAGAGCGAATGGCGACGGCCCAGGCGACCATGCTCGCAGCGCTTCCGTATTCCTGACTGGTGCCCAACCAAGAAAGACCGATGGCGAAAACATTCGCTCGGGAATCTCAGTCGATCAGGCAGCCGCCAAGCTCATTGGACATAAGACGCGGTTTTCATCTTTGGAACTGGGCACAGATCCCGGAAGAAATGCTGGCGGGTGCGATTCCGGGTATAGCTGCGCGTATTCCTCCAATATTTCCTGGTCGTCAGAATCAACGCCAGTCGGTAAGGAAGTCAATCCACGACTCGTCTTTGAGCGACTATTCGCCGGTGGTACGACACAGGATGTCGATCGAGGACAACAACAGCGCATCGGCTTGCAGAAAAGTGTGCTGGACTACATCGCCGAGGATGCCAAGCAGTTGCAGAAGAAACTGGGCCGCAACGATAATCGCAAGATCGAAGAGTATCTGGCGGGGGTGCGCGAAGTCGAACGCCGCGTTGGTTTGGGAGTCGCATCGCGACCACTGGACGTCGATGGCGACTATCCAGTCCCGGATGGAATTCCCAAAGACTATCGTGAACATATCCGCTTGATGTGCGACATGATGGTGCTCGCCTTCCAAACGGACTCAACACGCGTTAGTACGATGATGTTCGCCAACGCAGGCGACAATAAGAATTATCGCGCGATTGGCGTACCCGACGGACACCACGATCTTTCTCACCATCGAGAGGATCCAGTCAAGCTTGAGAAGATCAGCAAAATCAATCGCTTCCATGTGGAGCAACTCAGTTATCTGCTCGGAAAAATGAAATCGATCCGCGAGGGCGAGCGAACATTGTTGGATAATTCAATGATTTGCTACGGCAGCGCCATCAGCGATGGAAACCGCCACAACAACGAAAACCTGCCAATCATTTTGGCCGGCTCCGGTGGAGGCACGATTTCTACCGGCCGCCACGTGCGTTACAGCACCGAAACGCCCATGTGTAATTTGTTTATGTCCATGCTGGATCGGATGGGCGCCGAGGTGCCTTTCATCGGAGATAGTACCGGGCGGTTACCAAAGTTATCGATCTAGATGCAGGCCGCCGAATGCAAACACACCTCAGATTTTGGTGGGTCGAACTGTTTTCCAAAACGAGTCACTGGGTCAAAACCGCTCGAGGGCCTCGTTGGGGTTTAATTGTTTGTGCCTTGACCTGCAACGCTGGGTTTCCAGTGCTGGTTCGAGCTCAAGTCTCGGAGCTCTCGGTAAAGCAATTGATCGAGTCGCTCGAGAGCGACGATTTGGATAAGCGCCGCGATGCGGCTTATGAACTAACCAGTCGTGAAGCGCATGAGCGGGCAGCAATCGTAGCGATGGCCAAGGCGCTGTCGGATAGCGATAATCAAGTCCGCTTCCAATGCTTGCTGGCTCTGGCCCGTGCCGGTGAAGATTCCGAACCAGCCATCGATCAACTAATTAAATTGTTGTCCGATCGCGACGACCAAGTTCGCTTTCGCGCTGCCGATGCGCTCGGCAAAATTGGGCCAGCTGCCGTTCCCAAATTGGTTGATGCCTGGTCGCGATTTTCAAACTCCGCGGCCAAAGAGGCCGCCCGAGCCGCCGCCGCAATTGGGCCAGCGGCAATTCAATTGCTGCCTCTGCTCGAAAAGGCGCTCGATGGACCGAGCGAAGATCTGGGGGGCATCTGCGCAGAGGCCATCGTGGCGATCATTCCCACGGATCAAGCGGCAATGATCGATATTGCTGGTCGGAAGTTTGCTGCCGTGCGGGCCGTGGGCGTTACTGCCTTAGGTAACTTGCAGCATCCGTCTGCGACTGCCACCGAAAAATTGAAAGCAGCCATCGCCGACAGTGCACCAGCGGTCCGCGAGGCTGCGTTCGTTGCACTGGCCAAGTCGGTATTGCCGGCCGATGAAAAAGCAAGTTTTGTGCGCAAGGCACTGCGAGATGACTCGTCGTCAATGAGGACCGTTGCTGTTGTGGTACTGAAACGAGCGGGATTGGCTACCCCAGAATTCGCGAAATCGCTGGCACAGGATTTACGCATCGCCCACAGTGAGGAATTGAACTCGATTGTGCGGGCGTTAGGCGCGATTGGATCTGTCGCGGCCCCGGTCCTCCCCGAGTTGTTAGTTGTTGCCGACCATGATGCCGTCGATCGCGATCTGTTGGCACACACGATCGCCAACTTTGGCAGTACCTGCATTCCAGCACTGCTGGATGCGATTCAAGCAGATCCGAAACTTGAAAGAGTCGCCGCACAGGCGCTGTCGCAGATCGGTGAACCGGCTGTATCCCCATTGATGAAAGGACTCTCCAGCAGCAGCGAAATTGCTAGATTGGTTTCCGTACGTGGCTTAGGCAGCATGCCGAATCTGAACCCTTCAGCCATTGACAGGCTTTCGCTTTGCCTGGGCGATGAATTGGCCTCTGTCCGCACCGCCACTGCAGAGACGTTGGTCGCTGGAAAGCTTCGAACTCCAGAGTTGGACGAACGCTTGCTCCAATCGATGTCGGACCCCGACGCAGCGGTTCGCGCGGCAGCCATTCTGGCGATTCCCGCCATGGCAGCTGAACGCAAATCTGACTGCACTCAAGCGATCGATCGTGCTCTCGACGACTCGTCGGAGCAAGTGCGCATCAATGCGTTGGTTGCTCTTGGGCAATTACCCAAGTCGCTATTGCCTGAATCTTTGTCGAGTCGACTAGCTACGGTGCTCAAACTGGCTCAAGACGACGCGGTGCTGGTACGCTGTGAGGCGATCCGAGTGCTGGCAGCACTCAAGGGCAGCGCCCAACCAGAGCCCATCATTGATGCTCTGGTAGCAGCTTTGGCCGACGAGAACGAATTGGTGCGTACCCACGCGACCACAACGGTTGCTACACTGGAGCTCACCGACGAAAGAATCTTGACCGCGTTATCGCAGAATTTGACTGATAATATGGATTTGTTGCGAGCTACGTTGACCACAGTCGTCGGTTTTGGTCATCGCGCTGAAGGTCTTTCTTCTACTGTCGCCAAGTTGGTCGGGCACCAGCAAGTCGACATTCGCGCTTCGGCGATAGATGCACTGACTGCGATTCAGCCCGATAAAACGCAGCTCGTTCAGCAATTGATTGAAGCCCTGGATGACGCGGATGCGGAAGTGCGCCGCGTTAGCGCCCAGCATTTAGGCGAGCTAGGTGCCGACGCTCAGGCTGCCGTGCCCAAGCTTTTTAGCATGTTGAAGAGCGAGCAGGACAGCGATATCGCATCTGGGGCACTCCGCGAAATTGACGCGGCACCGATCGAAGCCATTCCACTGTTGATTGAAAGCCTGGGTTCTGAAGATCGGCGAGTGAATTTTTACTCTGTTTCTCTGCTTGGAAAGATCGGCCCGCCTGCTCGGGAAGCGCTTCCCCAACTTGAAAAGTTATTAGAGGCCAGTTCTTCATCCGGGCGGAGTTCTGATTTTCGTCGGCGGTTTGTTGTCGAAGCCATTGCCGCCATCAAGGGCCAGTGACCTCCCCCCATCGTAACCCGCCTCGTCAGCTTGGTCTGCATTCCTCCACCTTCGTAAACCGCCGCGTTAGCAAGGTCTGCATCCCAGTAACCCGCCAGTTCTTCGCTTACGGGTCGGGTTATGATTGCTACTGTGCCTAGCCCCCCGTAACCCGCAGCGTTAGCAAGGCTTGCAACTACTTGTCCTTTCGTAACCCGCGGCGTTAGCAAGGCTTGCAACTACTTGTCTTTTCGTAACCCGCGGCGTTAGCAAGGCACCCAGCAATTGATGCTGGTATGCCAGCACGTCCTCGCTTACGCGTCGGGTTACAATTGTTGTTGTATTGGCCCCTTCGTAACCCGCAGCGTTAGCAAGGCTTGCAACTACTTGTCTTTTCGTAACCCGCGGCGTTAGCAAGGCACCCAGCGGTTAATGCTGGTATTGCCAGCACGTCCTCGCCTCCGCGTCGGGTTACGATTCCTGCGGTCTACGATTTTCCCCCATAACCGACCTCCCCAGATTAACTGGCAAATAAATAAAATAATTTCTGGTTAAGGATGGCAGGACAGTTCGATCTTGCAGGCTTTCAACGGCGGCTGCGCTACCACTAAATCCGTTTTAATCGATACAAAGACGGATAGTACGATCTTACGCTAATTGAGTTTTCTCCGCTTCCGACTACCATTTATGCCAACCCCTACAGGTGGCGGAACGAGTAGGCCCCACCAACTAGTTCTGCAAGGTGCATGCGGTGATTTTGGTCACCCACGGGCAGGAAGTACGCGCGGACATTGAACATTCGTTGCGTACTTAACTTTCGGTTTCAATCTACTTCCGTCTCTAATGGATGGTGATACTATGACAAGCTGGATGTTGTGGGGGCCTTTCCTCGTGTCTTTTGGCGCGTGTGTGGCAGCAATTCCGTTTCGTCAATTAGCGCAGTAACGCGATTTGATTTAAATTAAGTTGGGCGATCACCTAAGTGATCGCCTTTTTTTTTAAAAAGAACGGTCTGTGAAACCAGTGCTCGGTCCACATTAAGACGTAGCCACCGTCACCAGATGGTGGACGCTAAAGCAACCACCGCTTGGCAGCTTGGCAGCGGTGGCTACAGCCAACCCATACTTCCTTTGAGCCAGGATTTTCAGCGAGTTTCCCGACAAGCCCGGACGGCTGACACAATCTTTGCCGGGGTCGCAGGCATCGGTAAGCAAAGCTTAGAACAGCTAGGCCTGAAAGGCCGGCACAACTTGGAAAAACGGCAAAGTGTGCCAGCCCTTCGGGCTTATAGTACCCATTTCGTCAGAGCTGGCGGCCCGGAGCATCCTCTGCCATTGGGCGTGAGCCGTAGAAGCACGGCGAGATCGATCGGCATCTCGGAGGGCCCCCGAGCGGTACCAACGACTATGCGAGCTGACAGGTTCAATTACGATGTTCCTATTTCCTTACTGAATTTCTTTTTGGCTTAAAAATTCTGTCAATCGCAACGAGACGATAGAGAGAATCCAGATCCAACGGATGTGTTCTCATGATTGATCGCGTCGCCTCTTGGTGTATCCAAGCCATTGTGATCGCTATGATCGTGTGGTCGCCCTGGGCCTTTGGTTCAGTGCATCCACCGTTCGAGTTGTGGGTCGCATATGGCATTGCTGGCGTGTTGATACTAGTCGCCGTACAAGCTATTTTCCGAGGGCACATGCAATGGCTGCCCAGCGCGAGTGGAGTTCGCGTTGCCGCCTGTCTGTACTGTCTCTACTTGATTGCAATTTTCGGAACACAGCAGCTTCCCGAATCCGTCATTGCGACACTTTCGCCAAACGTTCCCCGACTGTGTACTGAACTCAACTCTGTTGAGCGCGAAATCGTCAGTGGCATGGAACAGCCCGTTGGATCCTCGAGTCGCTGGTCGGCTGGGAACCGATTATCTTTGAACCCTGGCGGCAGCAACGAATTCTCAGTGCGTCTGCTCGCGTTGACAGCCCTCTTTCTGGCGGTCGGAAGCCTGAGGAATGACAGATCCGTACTTTTACGGGTGAGTATTGCCGGCGCGGTTGTCGGGGCAGGATTAGCCTTTTATTCACTGACTTACTATTTCAATTCTTCAACGGAGTTGATGTACGGCTACTTTCGATTCAAGGCTGGCGGCTTTGGACCGTTTATCAATCGGAATCACTATCCGTTTTTTGCCAATCTTGCTTTGGGTTTGACGATGGGACTGCTGCTCGATCGTTTTGCTGACAAGAAGCGAGACTGGTTGAGCGTTTTAACGCAGGATGTGCGGGCGATGTGGTTGATTGCTGCAATGGTATTCATCATGACCAGCATTGTGGTTTGCGTTTCGCGGGGCGGATTTGTATCGATGATTTTGGCGTTGGCCCTGTGCTTGTGTGCTCGTCTGCGTCCCGGCCATAGCGCCGGGACCCTAATCGCTGCACTCGCGAGCGTCGGCGGGTTAGTCATTCTGCTGACATGGATTGGCTTTGATATTTTTGCTTCGCGGCTATCCACGATTACGGAGTCGGACCAAATGCGGGAAGACGGGCGATGCATGGCGAGCCAGGAAATCGAAAGCAGCATGAAAGAGTATGTGCTCGGCTCTGGCACCGCAGTCACTTCAAAGGCTATTGACCACCCGCCTGCAACAATGCCACTATCGCCAGAATTTGCGTCGCGCATCAGCAATTGCCACTGGCCGTTCAAATTCTCGCCAAGCAACGATTGAAACGTTTTATTGAACGTAGTGCTTTCTGGCAAAAATTGTCCCGGCCGATTTGGATCGGGAAATGTTTCGTCCCACTGGTCTAAGCCAGGCTTGAATGTACCGCTAACCGGCGTCGTGTCAGCGGGAAGCATTTCCAACGCATTATCGTCAAACGTCCAAGTCAAATTGGTAATTCGCTTATTACCCGGCAGGGAAGCATCGGGACCAGGACCGGAGAATAACAGCACAGGTGTTCCCACAGGCGAGAGTATGGCTGCGCCCATGTCGTCAGAGAAAGTGTGGCTCACTCCAAACATCGTTAACTGGATATTCGTGATCGTGCCGGTCAAGCCAGAGGCATCGATCGTTGAAGGATATGGATCAGCCACATTTCTGTCATTAATGAGTATGGATTGTCCTCCATTGGTAAACGTAATGAGGTCCGCCAACGTTGTGCGGGACAACATCGAAGCCAGGATAAATGTGGCTACAGCCAGGCATCTGAAACTCATGGCGAAATCCTTGATTCAGCAGTGTTATGCTGTTGGTTCCACAAGACGCAGAAAAGACCGGTCGTCGCAAAGTTTCGCATTCAGGGAGTCCTTCAATTATACTAAACAACCCGCGAACGGGGTCCTCTGGAAGTGCGACTCAAGGTACAAACTAATCTTTGCTTGGTCAATTAAATTGTAGTAGCCAGTACTTGATCTGACAGCTTTTACCCAGATTACGCACTGGGCTGTAAGAGCTGGTCGAGCACTTTCTGTTCGGCCAGTTTCTTCGAGTCATCGAAAGTTTGTCTCGGAGTCTTCCCGAAACAGTACCTTCCGCTATGTGGTCTCTCTTCGTTGTAGCTTCTAATCCATTCATCGACATCCGCTTGCAGCTGCTCGATGGATTCATAAAGCTTTGTGCGAAACGCGATCTGGTAAAACTCCTGAAGCATCGTCTTGTGAAACCTTTCGCAGATGCCATTAGTTTGCGGGCTTCTCGCTTTGGTCTTAGTGTGATCGATGGTCTCAAGCGCC
>JBGSTP010000150.1:0-12296 GCA_041736515.1 Pirellulaceae bacterium | reverse complement strand
GACCGCTAATCGTCATCGATCGCAACGTTAGACAGACGGGTCCCATCGAGCAGCTCTTGCAGACACTCAGTTCGAGTACGGAGATGGTCGTATTCGATGAGTGCCAAGCCGAACCGTCCGTGGCTGTCGCCATCGCTGCTTGCGACGTTGGCAAAGCTGCTCGGGTGGACGGCGTGGTGGGCATCGGTGGCGGCAGCAATATGGACGTGGCCAAGATCGCCGCAGCTGTCCTTCGCCACGGCGGAATGCCCCCCGATTATTTTGGTTTTGACCGAGTTCCAGGGCCAGTGTTGCCGTTGGTGGCGATACCCACTACGGCCGGTACCGGCAGCGAAGTCTCCCACTCAGCTGTTCTGACCGATAGCGAACAACACATCAAAGTCAGCACGCTGTCGCACTGGCTACGACCGAAATGTGCGTTGGTCGATCCAACCTTAACGGACTCTTGCCCAGCCAGAGTGACTGCACATAGTGGCATCGACGCACTGGTTCATGCCATCGAAGCCTACACGAATCGTGATTTTTCAGAAATGGTCGACGTCGACCCGCAAGCGCGCGCTTACGAGGGAAGCTATCCATTGACGCGCATGCTGGCCGCTGAAGCGATTCGTTTGATCGGAAAATCACTGGAACGAGCCGTTGCTACACCCCAAGATAGTTCAGCCCGCGACGACATGGCGCTAGCAGCGACGTTAGCCGGAATGGCGTTCTCGAACAGCGGTGTAGGTATTGTCCACGCATTGGAGTACCCCATTGGTGCGCTGACGAACTGCGGTCATGGCGAAGGAAACGGTTTACTGCTGCCACACGTCATGAGATTTAACCTGTCAGCCTGTGCCAACGAGTTCGCCCAGATCGCTAATTGGCTCGGTGTTGACGTCGGACAAATGCATCCCAATGATGCTGCTGAGCAAGCGATTGTCGCCGTAGAACGATTGCGGGATGCCATCGGGATTCCGCAACGCCTCCGCGAGTTTGGTCTCGAGCAAGCTGCAATTCCTGGCGTCGCCCAGAAGGCATTTGAGATAAAACGCTTAACAAACTTGAATCGACGTAAGCCTTGCCTGAAAGACTTCGAAAACGTCTTGACCGAGGCCTACTGATCAACCAGGATAAGCGGTCTTAGGAAATCTGCGGAGAACGCTGGACTTTTCCAGTCCAAGCGCCCCACGGAGGCAAGCGACCATTCGAATTCAAGCAACTGGTTGGGCAGGACTCACCGCTGCGGCTTGCATGGTATGTAGGCAATTCAAGACAGCATCACCTTTAGACACCATGCGCTCAATATGCAAAACTCAGCTAAATGGATGGAGTTGCAGCCAGGCTTGCAGAAATACGTACACCGCTGGATGCCGCCCCGGGAACCGAGCGTCAATGTGTGCATCGTGCATGGGCTGGGAGAACATGGTGGCAGATACCATTCTCTCGCCCATGATTTGGTTGAGGCTGGATTTGGTGTTACAGCATTTGACCAACAGGGGCATGGTCGCAGCCCCGAGCATCGCGGTAGAGTGCGTTCCTACACGTCATTGCTTGACGAAATAGCAGCCTTTCTAGAATGGAATCGGAGAAGTTTTTCCGAAATCCCCACCGTGCTGTTCGGTCATAGCATGGGCGGCAATCTGGTTATCAATTACGGCCTTCGCGACTATCGTCAACCGCACAGAATTATCGCATCGAGCCCGATGATCGAGCAAACACGGCCACCTAGCCGGATGTTTGTTCGATTGGCCAGAGTCATCCTGTGGTTGGCTCCCAATCTCACGCTTAGATCAAACCCTGTGGCCGAACGTCTCATGAGCGATCCTGTCGAACAAAAGATGTTGCGCGAAGATGAACTGTTTCATAGCCAAATATCGCTGCGACTAGGGGCTGGGTTGCTAGATAGTGGCGCATGGATATTGCAAAATGCAAACCGACTGAAGACAAAATTGTTACTCACGCACGGCACATCCGATTACATGACTTCGCCCGATGCTTCGGCTGAGTTCGCCAAACGCGCTGGCCCCCTGTGCGAACTGGTCATCCTTGAAAATCAATTGCACGATCCGTTTCGCGACATGGAGCGAGCAGCGGTGATAGCGCGTTATGTCGAGTTTATTCGAGATTCGCTCAAAGATGAATCGACCGTATGATTATCGAAGGACTACTCACCACAACTCGCGATGACGGCTCTCCGCACGTCGCTCCCATGGGACCCGTCGTCGACGTTGACCTAAATCGTTGGACACTGCGCCCATTTCAAAGTTCGACGACCTATCGACTATTGCGATCGAAACCGAACTGTGTATTTCACGTGATGGATGATGTGCTACCTATCGTGCAGTCTGCGCTCGGATTGGAAAATGAACTCGAGTTTGTCCGAGTGTCTGATCTGACGTCGCCAGACGGGGAGAGTGATGCCAGCGAATCCCAGCCGGCGGTGTGGGCAATTGCTTCCGCCTGCCATTGGTACCAACTTCGAGTCACTCAATGGGACATTTCGCAAGAGCGTAGTCAAGCGGCTGCTTGTGTAGTTCAACAACAAGTGCTGCGTCCTTTTTGGGGATGGAACCGCGCGAAACACGCCGTCTTGGAGGCTACGATCCTAGCCACTCGACTTCACCTAATCGAGCGTAGCACAGTGGACGCCGAGTTGTCGAGACTCGTAGTTGCAATCGAAAAGACGGCAGGAGAGCGCGAATGGCGAGCCTGGCAACTGCTAATGAACCATTTTGCCGGTCGCGGTTGCTCCGCTTGAGGAAGGGGCGAACTGTTAACGCCCCAGCAGTTTTTGCCACCAAGTTTTTTCAGGTGGAAGCGGCACCGGCTTGAACGTCGCCATAGGTTGCGTAGTGTACACGCTGCCTTTGGGTTTGTTCGCTGGGGTGAACACTTCTTCTTCGTCACCAGAAAAGTCGATTTGCAAGCGAAGTGCTCCGATTTGAACCAATTGTCCCGGCATCAGCACTGTCTGTTGGATTCGGCTATCATCTACATAAGTTCCATTCATGGAACCAAGATCTTTGACAACCAAAGCCCCCTCGCCGTTGAGCGAAAATTGGCAATGCTTGCGGCTGATCGAGTCGTGTTCGATGCACAATTGCGAACCCGGCTCCCGTCCAGCTACGGCGGGCGGTGTGAAAATCCAACGAGTCTTCTTCAGCCCATCGACATGATTTTGAAGCGTCAGTTTGTATACCATGGTCCAACCTGTCGGCTAACGAAAAGAGAAACGAGAAGAGAAGCACCGTTTGGCCAAGCTAGTTGGTGCTCAGCCGCCACGCGGGCCCGGTTCCATTCTAGACACCGCCACGGCAGATTTCCTGGGTCAGTGGCCTGCATTTTGTTTGTCTTCCGGATAAAATAAGCCGCACGGAGATGGGTGAGCTGTTTTTCTCTCCTCTAAGGCTGCAAACAACTCCTATCGCGTTGGCAACCTGAAAACTATGTCCAAGATCAATCGCTGGAATTGTCCTGATTCATCGGACTAGTGAATCCAACATCAGAGCGTTAGCATCCGCTTGGGAAGGCAATCGTCAGTTACGTTGAGCAAACACAATCGGCCCATCCCATTACTCGAAAGTAGCGTGCAACCCTTGGTACGGCGATTGCCCCGCGCATGGACCGCGGAATACTGCTTTGAACGCTTGGCGCCAATTGGCGGCTGTGTGTGGCTGGACAGTAGCATGCAAGCTGGCGAATTGGGGCGTTACAGTTATATGGCTGCCGATCCGTTCAGCAAGGTGCGGGTAGATCAACCTGTGGGCGCGGTTTTGGACCAAGTCGCCACGCTGCTGCAGCAGTTCTATCAGCCACGCTTACCGGACTTACCTCCTATGCAAGGTGGTTGGATGGGTTGGCTCGGATACGAACTCGGTCGGACCTTTGAGAACATCCCCGCTCCGCGATTTAATGAATTCCACTTACCAGCTGCGGCCCTAGGACTCTACGACGTTGTCCTGAGCTGGGATCATGCAACTGGAGAATCCTGGGTTGTGTCGCAAGGCTGGCCGGTTGCCGATCCTCCAAAACGATCTAGGCACGCTTATAAGCGGCTGCAGTATTTTCTGAGTTTGCTGGAACTGTCCGATCCACCGCCAGCCTGCATTGAACAGCAAGCCAGAATGACGCGATTTCCGGATTCGCAGTTGGCTCCACGGTTTGAAACTCGATGGTCCAAGGATTGGTCGAGCAATTTTTCGTCGCAACAATTCCGTCAAGCAGTGGCAAAGTGCGTCGAATACATCCATGCGGGCGATATCTTCCAAGTCAATCTGGCTCAACGGCTGATTCGCAAAGCTGCTTGTTCGCCGGAACAATTGTATTTGCATCTGCGTAAGCAGAATCCCGCCACCTTTGCAGGCTACGCGGATTTTGGTCGAACTCAAGTGATTAGTTGCTCACCAGAGCGGTTTGTGCATGTTCAAGATCGCCGCATTCAGACTCGTCCAATCAAAGGAACTCGACCCCGACTCAGCGATCCCACCGCCGATTCTGGTATCGGCCAGTTATTGCTGCAGAGCAGCAAGGATCGAAGCGAGAATGTCATGATCGTGGATCTGTTGCGCAATGATTTGTCGCGCGTGGCAGATCCAAATTCCGTACAAGTTTCTCAGCTGTGCGGGCTGGAGAAATATCCGTTTGTATGGCATCTGGTCAGCGTTATCGAAGCGGTATTGGCCGAAGGCAAAAACGCCGCAGATCTGTTGACGGCCACATTTCCAGGCGGCTCCATCACTGGCGCGCCAAAGATTAGAGCCATGGAAATCATTGCAGAATTGGAGCCAACGGCCCGCGGCCCCTACTGCGGCAGCCTAGGATATTGGAGCTTCGCCGGAGATTTGGATACGAATATTTTGATTCGAACCATCACCGCCTGCGATGGCTGGTGGCAAGTTCCGGTGGGTGGGGGCATCGTCGCGGATAGCGATCCCAATTTAGAGGAACAGGAGACTTGGCACAAAGCCGAAGGAATCCTGCGGGCCGTCGATGCGCTGACCTCCAATGCAATCGAGTCAGCCAAGCCATGATACTTGTCATCGATAACTACGACAGCTTCGTCTACAACTTACAACGCTATCTCGTGCGGCTAGGCCAAGATGTAGTTGTCGTTCGAAACGATGAGATCCGATTGCAGCAAGCGTTGGCATTCTCCAACGCTGAACTCCTGGCTGTAACTGAATTGGGGAGTCCGGCGGCAATTGTCATTTCGCCAGGGCCGAAAGCACCCCGCGATGCGGGCTGCTGTATTGAGCTGGTGAAGCGGTTTTCTGGATTGATTCCCGTGCTTGGCGTGTGCTTGGGGCATCAAGTAATTTACGAGGCCTTCGGCGGTAAAGTCGTGCGGGCACGATCGCCCATGCATGGACAAAGCAGCATGGTGCAACTCGGCAAGAGTCGCTTGTTCGCGGGAATCGGAGACTCAGTCGAGTTTGCCCGATATCATTCGCTGGTCTGCGATCCCCAAACCCTGCCTGATTGTTTGCGAGTCAGTGCAACTACGGACGATCAACAAATCATGGCCGTCGAACACCAAACGCACCGCACGTTTGGCGTACAGTTTCATCCTGAGTCGATTCTGTCGCGATCTGGGTATCTTGTTTTGCAGAATTTCCTGCGAATTTCAGGCTTGCCATGTGCAGACCAACTTCCTGACAACGATTTGCAGTGCCAGGTTTCTGCCAGCCAATTGATCACTGCTGATCAACTAGCGAATGGTAAGCTAGATAATAACGAACTGGGCCGCGAAGCCGAGCAACACGCGGTCGTATTGCCTAACCAGTACCGTTTGTAGCTCGCGCATCGAATTTTTTGGGAAATGCGATCACCCCAAGCAACCCAAACCGCCTAGGGTCTAGCTGAGCTAACGCCAATCGGTCCGTAAAAATTATTTTGCGAAATTTGAAGCCCCACAAGGCGTTTGCTAGCATCTTCGCAGAATCTTCACAAACCGTTTGCTACGTGCATGTTATGTCTTAACAAAGCTGTCGGCTAGGATGGGACCGAACGGGTGCAGATCGTCCGAAGTATCGGCAGATTCGGCACTTGTGAAATCTACAGAGGTTGAGTTTGACATGGCAGCAACTTCCGATAAACTTTCGGAAAAGTGCTAGATGTAGTGCGTCGAAACCCGACCTATACTATAGGTAGTGGTTTATGGCTCGCTTCGCGGCACAAGGAGTCTTGGGTGAGGGCGGAGCAGCCCGTTAGAAGAATCCAACGACGACCATGACGGTAAACGTAGGTTCAATTCCTTTTCCTTTTCTCGATCAGCACGATGATCCGCGCTGGAGCGCCGATTTACACCTGCGGAATTCGATTCCGATGCATTGAGCACAAGTAGATCGTAGGCAGAGGCACGCACGCGACGTTGGTCCGAGACTGAAAATTCACAAACTGTGGGGAGCTAATTGGATGGCGACAGTTGATCTAGGCCGCAAGGGACGAAATATCAAGCCACGTACGAGTCTTACCCGGGGAGCCGCCAGCAAGCTAGGCAAGACAGCGGAAACGACGCGAGGTGCGGGCAGCGGCATCAAGGTGGAACATCGATTTTGTCCTGAAAACGTCGACCCTTTTGAGACCGTACGCTGGGAGGTTCGCAGCGCAACGATTCGCGACGAGTCTGGCAAGGCGCTTTTCGAGCAGAACGACTGTGAAATTCCTGAGAGCTGGAGTCAACTGGCCACCAATGTGGTTGTTAGCAAGTACTTCTATGGCGAACCTGGTACAAGCGAGCGCGAAAACAGTGTTCGGCAGTTGATTCATCGTGTTACGCGCACGATATCGGACTGGGGTATCTCCGACGGCTATTTTGATTCGGCAGAAGATGGCGAGCGTTTTTACAGCGAATTGTCTTGGCTGTGCTTGCATCAATGCGGATCCTTCAATTCGCCAGTCTGGTTCAATGTCGGCTTGTTTCAGGAATACGAGGTGGAGGGAGCGCCGTGCACTTGGCGTTACAATCCAGAGACTTGCCAAGTCGAGCAGCCGAACAATCCGTACGAGCATCCGCAGGGCTCAGCATGTTTCATTCAGAGCGTGGATGACAACATGGAAGACATTATGCGTCTGGCCAGCAGCGAAGCCATGCTGTTTAAGTTTGGAAGCGGTACTGGAACGGACTTGTCTACCATTCGTAGTCGCCGCGAGCGTCTGTCCGGGGGCGGTACTCCATCAGGTCCACTTTCGTTCATGAAGGTGTACGACTCGATCGCAGGCGTCGTGAAAAGCGGCGGCAAGACGCGACGCGCTGCCAAGATGCAGTCGCTGAAGGTCACGCACCCTGATTTACTCGAGTTTATCGAGTGCAAATGGAACGAGGAGAAAAAGGCACATGCCTTGATTCGCGAAGGCTATGAAGCAAACTTTAATGGCGAAGCCTACTCATCGGTCTTCTTTCAAAATGCGAATCTCTCGGTGCGCGTCACCGACGAATTTATGGAAGCTGTGCGCGACGGAAAACAATGGTCGACGACATGGGTCAGTAAAAAGGCCAGTGGCGAGCCACCCAAACACGACGCTCGCGAGCTGCTCAATCGGATGGCTGAGTGCGCATGGAATTGCGGCGACCCTGGCGTGCAGTACGACACGACGATTAACAATTGGCATACCTGCCCAAATTCGGGGCCCATCAACGCCAGCAATCCATGTTCAGAATACATGTTCCTCGACAATACTGCCTGTAATTTGGCCAGCATCAATTTGATGAAGTTCCGTCAGGCAGATGGCCTCTTCGATATCGATGGGTTCAAAGCGGCCTGCCGATTATTCTTCATTGCTCAGGAAATTTTGGTTGGCCACGCAAGTTATCCAACGGCAGAGATCGCCGAGAACAGTCACCTGTATCGACCGCTCGGTCTCGGTTACTCCAATCTCGGCAGCTTGATCATGACGGCCGGTCATGCCTACAACTCCGACGAAGCCCGCAGTATGTGCGGCTCGATCACAAGTTTACTACATGGCGCTGCTAATTTGACGAGCGCCGAAATCTCTGGAGTTGTCGGAGCGTTCGAGGGCTTCGAACATAATCGGGAGCCGATGTTGAATGTGATGCGCATGCATCGCGATGCAGTAGAGCAAATCGACGATCGCGGACCTCAGTACTTGAAAGACGCTGCACGCGACTTGTGGGATAAAGTCGTCGAACTTGGTGAACGCTACGGGTACCGAAATGCGCAAGCCACCGTTCTAGCCCCCACCGGTACGATCAGCTTCATGATGGACTGCGATACAACTGGTATTGAACCGGACATCGCACTGGTCAAGTACAAGCAGTTGGCTGGCGGCGGCATGCTTAAGATCGTCAACCAATCCGTCGCCCTAGGGTTGGAGACACTCGGCTACAGCGATGAGCAGGTAGCTGCCATCTTGGAATTTGTTAACGAGAATGACACCATCGAAGGCGCGCCATTCCTGGCCGACGAACATTTGGCGATTTTCGATTGCGCGTTCAAACCCGCCAAAGGGACTCGCAGTATTGCCTGGCAAGCACACGTGCAAATGATGGCCGCGGCTCAGCCATTTTTGTCCGGTGCCATAAGCAAGACGGTTAACATGCCCAATGATGTTTCGGCAAAGGACATCGCCGACGCGTATTTCTGGGGTTGGGAATTGGGCTTGAAAGCAATTGCCATTTACCGCGATGGCTCCAAGCAGAGCCAGCCATTAAACACCAAGAGCGAGGAAACCAAAGAGAGCGAAAAGGCCAAGGAAAAAATCGTCTACAAACCACGACGGGAACGTCTGCCCGATACTCGGCAATCCGTGACTCACAAATTCAATATTGCAGGTCACGAAGGCTATTTGAATGTTGGTTTGTATCCCGACGGTCGCCCCGGCGAACTGTTTATTACCATGGCTAAAGAGGGCTCCACGGTCGGCGGTCTCATGGACAGCTTTGGAACTGCAATATCAATGTCTTTGCAGTACGGTGTTCCACTTGAAGTTTTGGTCAACAAATTTAGCCATACGCGATTTGAGCCGATGGGAAATACTACCAATCCCGACATTCGTATTGCCAAAAGTATGGTTGACTATATTTTCCGCTGGATGGGCATTACTTTTTTAGCTGGCTATCGAGAGGCAAGCACTGGCCAGGCGAAATCGGAAATTAGTGGCTCGCCCATAGCATTACCAGTTTCCAAGGCGGTGCAAGCAGACGGCAACGGTGCGATGGAAACCAATGACGAGACGGCGACTGCAGCGCGTTACTCCAACAAGGCATCGGTCGTTGACGCGAAAAGCCTGGAAAGAGCTGGAGTGGCTATTGCCGAACCTGCCGCGAATGGAAAGATCGCGATCGGCAGGAACGGACAATTCGCTGGTTTCCAATCGGATGCACCAAGCTGTGATAATTGTGGTGCGATCACGGTGCGCAATGGAAACTGCTATCTCTGCCACAACTGTGGAAATTCAATGGGTTGTAGCTAATGCAGGGCGGACAGCCGCACACCTGCGTTTGACTTTGCCAACAGATGCCGAACGGGCGATGCGATCTTCGACGCATCGCGCCGTCGGCCTAATTTGATTATCTCAGTCGACAGTCTCAGCGATCGAGCCCATTGCCAGGCACAGGGGAGACCACTCAAATTAGAGCGGCTCCCCCTTTCTTAACAGCCTGTAGATTCTGTGTGGCACGCATCTCCCGCTCTAGCCGCTCTTATGAGATTCCGACACGTACGACTGATGGCCTACGTTGAATTGGCATGTTAATGCGAAGACTGATTGCATTTTGTATGATGTTTGCTGCTAAGTCTTCCGACTGCAGTCTTAACGACGGCGTTTGGCTCGCAAAATTCATTCAGGTACATTGATGGACGTTGTCGCAGATCGAAACTTGCTGTTTGGCATTCTGGCCGTTCAACTCGACTATGTTCGAGGGACTCAATTCATGAATGCTGCCAACCAGTGGATGCTCCACAAACAGACATCTCTTGGCGAAATCCTGGTCAACAAGGGGGTTCTGTCTGAAGAAGACCGCAAATTTTTGGATGCCATCGTTGACAAGCAGGTTGCCCGCTCCGGTTCGCCACAAACTAGTATTGAGAAACTCAAGGCCTCTTCCATGGAGCTATCTGACCTTGCGGGGGTCGATCAGACATTAGCTCATTTGTTGCCGAGTCAGAACTCCATGATTGACTACGACAATCTGACAATCTCGCATCGCTCTGCTGGCGAGATTTCCATTATTGGCGAGCGATTCACCATCGTTCGCGAACTGGCTCGCGGCGGATTGGGCGAAGTCTTCGTCGCACGCGACAAGGAGCTCGACCGCGACGTTGCGCTAAAGAAAATTCTCGATGATCGGCGAATCGATCGAGTGGTGCAGGACCGATTTGTAGCCGAGGCAAGAATTACCGGGGGTCTCGAACACCCGGGAATCGTTCCAGTCTATGGACTAGGCACTTTTCCGGACGGTGCACCATTTTATGCCATGCGGCTCATACGAGGCAAAAGTCTTCAAGAAGCGATTAAGGAACTGCACTCCAGTGCGCAAGGTTCCTCAGCGATCGCAACGGATGATGGTAGACTCCGTAGTTTGATTCGAGGCATCATTGATGCCTGCAATGCGATTGGCTACGCGCACAGTCGTGGTGTCATCCATCGCGATATCAAGCCGCATAACATCATGTTGGGCAAGTATGGGGAGACACTTGTTGTCGATTGGGGTTTGGCCAAAGTCATCGACGAGGTAGATACCGCTTGCCTTCGCAGTGAACCACCATTGGAGGATGCTCGACCGAGCGATACGGCACCGACAGCTATGGGGTCCGTATTGGGAACATTTGCATTTATGAGCCCAGAGCAGGCAAATGGCCGAATCGACTTGATTGATCGTCGCTCCGATGTCTTCAGTCTAGGTGCGACGCTGTATGCAGTATTGATCGGTAGGGCCCCCTACAAAGGAGATACCCGCGCAGAAACATTGGCCGCGGCCAAGGAATGTCTCTTTCAACCGCCGCGCAAACTTAATCCGAAAATACCCCGAGCTCTGGCCGCAATTTGCCTCAAAGCGATGTCTGAGGATCGTGAGCAACGTTACGAATCTGCTGTTGGTTTGGCTGCCGATTTGGACAGTTGGATAGCTGGCGCTCCCGTTACCGCCTATACCGATACCTTTGCAGAATACGCGGTGCGGTTCGCACGAAAAAATCAGGTGGCGGTGAGCAGCCTGTTTGTCTTTCTCTGCGTGTCTTCTGTGTCGTTTATGTTTGCAACCTGGGCAATATCCAGACAACGCGATATTGCCCGCACACAGCGTGCAATCGCTACTCAGGAACGCAATAACGCGAACGAGATGCGGCAGAAAGCGGAGTTGGCTTCCGAAGTTGCGATTCGTGAGCGAACGCAAGCCGAAGCCGCGAACAATGCCACGATCGATATGCTTCAGACGTTTGTCGTAAGCATTGCTGACAACAAGTGGTCAAGCATTCCTGAACTGGACGACGACCGCCTAAGTATGGTCAATATGGCCCTAAACGAATTTATTGTGCTATCGAAGCAGGCGCCGTCAAACGTAAAACTGGCAACGAGCCTTTGTCAACTTTATACCCGTACCGCAAATCTGTACCGACACCGTGGTGACTACGAGGAAGCATCTCGACGATTGGTGGAAGCATGTCGACTGGCCGATCAATTGAACGAAGCTTCCGCAGATGGAGCTAGCCTCCAACATCTGCGCACCGACTCGCGGCACTATCTTACAGAAGTCAAGTATGCACAGTTCGGGGCCGTCCGAGCATTGCCATTTGCCGAAAGTTCAAAAATGGTATGTATCGAGAGGCTGAAATTGCAAAACAGCCCCGCTTCACAGTTGGCATTGGTTCTGTCTCAACTTCTACTTTCAGGAATTGAAAGTGAGATTGGCGAACATGACCGTGCGACTAGCGATGCGACTGAAGCCATCAAGCTACTGGATGCCCTTCGTCCCTCAAAGACGCGACCATTTGTGAAACCTTTGCTGGTGGCCAGCGGCTATCTACGTTTGGCGCAGGTCCAATCTGCGCAGGAGAACTGGGAGGCGTCACTGAGTGCGGCGACTACAGCCCGAACGCAAGCGCAAGCAGGAGCCGAACTGTACCCGGACTTTATCGACTTTAAAACGATCGTTGCTGAGGCAGAACTGGAAATGGCATACACCCACTTGAGCGCCAACGCGAACGAAACTGCTAGTGAGCATGCATCCCAAGCCCTCGTTCAAATACAAGCGCTATGCGATGCGTCGCCCACGAATATCAGCTATCGCGCTTTGGCGGTCAGAGCACATTTAGCACTCGGACTTGTCGCATTGAAGGCAGCTAGCAAGGGAGAGG
>JBGSTP010000145.1:0-2326 GCA_041736515.1 Pirellulaceae bacterium | reverse complement strand
ATGAAACTGTAGCGACTACCAGCCTTCGACGCGCTCGACGCGATGCCCCCGGGAAACGACAAAATACTGTCGTCTACTTCCGCCACAGCTCGGGCAGCTCGCTCTGCTGCATCGATGGCAGCGTCTTCGCCAGTGGACATAAACCACAAATTTCCACCCATGACTCCGTCGCTAAATCCAAAGCGTCGAGTTAAATAAAACTCACCGCCCATAATTGGAACCACCCAACCCTTAGTGCCGTAACGCTCGTCACGAAACTGATGGCCATCTCCGAAGAACGATACCTTCCGCCCCAGCTTGAAGTAAGTTTCCGTGTCGAGCCGATTAAAACAGCGAGCTGTCGGGCAGGTCATCACGTTCTGTCCAATTCTGGCCAATAGAACGCGTTCTAAATGGGGCTCGCGATCCTTGCGAAATCGCGGCACATGCACTTGAACTACCGCACCAATCCGGCCATCCGGCGTTTCTTGACCAGGTGTTCTGCCGTCGAAAATTCGAGACACACCCGCTTCGGAGTCGCACATGATCGTACTGCTGGCGTGCCCAGTCACTGCATGACAACAATGGTCGAGCCAGGTACGATCGCGGGCAGTGATCAGAAACTCAGCGAATATGCTGCGAAAACCTTCAGCGTAAGTATCTTCGACGAGTTCCATGCGATCTTGGGACATACTGCAAAGCCTGCCAAAAAAAGTTCCGTTTTCCTATGACAATGGTGCAGTCACGCAATGGTCCGCCAGGGCCAATCTTTCTGTGCATGAACCAAGCTAGCCTACTGGGTCAGATCTTAGAGTAACGAGAAGCTTCGAACTAACTTCTCACGCCCCTCGTCCTTTGCCATGATAGATGTCTTTCTCTGTAACTACTTTGTCCATGTAAATATCATGCGACTCGCAAGGAATCTCAGGAAACATTTGCGACTCGAAAGCCAACGCAACCAAAGGGGCATCGTGCCTGGCATGTTCAAGGAGTTTATCGTAGTAGCCCTTACCATGCCCAGTCCTCCCACCATGGCGATCGAAGGCTACTCCAGGGACCATGATCAGATCCAGGTCGGTTGGTTGCAGTCGTTTCGACGCAACCTCGCGCAAGTCGGCCCGAGGTTCAAGAATCTTGTACATGCCAACATCCAACTCATCCATCGACTCGAGATGAAACAGCTCAAGCTCGCCGTCTACACAATAGGGAATGACGATTCGTTTGTCGCCTTCTATAGCTTCCGGTAACGCCTGCCGTGTACGCACCTCGTCTCGAACATCGACATAGAACATGACTGTTCCTGCTCTGGCATACTCCGGCAAAGCCATGAAGCGTTGCACGATGACTGAGCTCACTTCGTCCTTATTCGGCTGATTCTTTCGGTTTTCATGCGCGGCTTTCCGAATCTCCTGCTTTTTTGCAGAGGTTTCGGAAACTGGGTTTGTTGGAGTCATTGAACGCTTTTCACTCTCGGCTTTTCGGAAAATCGGCCCAATCGAGTGAGTCCACCCAGTCAAGCCACATTGATTTCAAGTTCATTGTTTGTGCATCCGCACCAATGCTGTCAAAGTGTACCAATTTACACTCGGTTGGTCACTCAGGGGGGCTTCTACGGTTTGTCCTGATCAAATTTTTTGCGACAAAGCCACGCGTTACCAAATACAGTGTCACAGCCCTTGCAGCCTCGTCCACTAGTGCAGGACCTAAGATACACCATGTACTTGTATCTAACCTAGAACTGCCAAACAGCCGCTCTTACGGATAGGATTTTACCTCCGGAAACGAATTCTCGGAGCACAGAATTCCGTTCAGCGAAGTAGAATGTACACGCGAACACTATTCTCGTTATTATTCGAATTGGTTAGGATCCTTGGCGTACAATCTTTCGTTTTAGATATCTCTCGTCTGGAGTTTCCCATGTCACTTCGTTCTTTTAGGCGCCTCTCTGCGGGCTTTACATTGGTAGAGCTGCTTGTCGTGATTGCCATTATTGGCATCTTGGTTGGGCTACTTTTGCCTGCCGTGCAAGCGGCTCGGGAAGCCGCGCGACGCATGCAATGCAGCAACAACTTTAAGCAAATGGGACTCGCAGTTCTAAATTACGAGTCCACGTACAGTCGGCTACCGCCAGCAGCCATGAAGGGTGGTGTGGGTGCCGTCAGCGGCTGCCATTCCGCTTCGGGCTTCATGCGGATCCTCCCATATCTGGAGGTCGTGCAGTTTTGAAGTTGGCGGTGCTCTGATGCTAGCAAAAAATGACCTTCGTGTGACTTGGTATTTCGCACAGAATGTGCGTTCTATCAATTCCATCAGCCACACGGAGGTCGACATGAGCTTAACGGAAGTT
>JBGSTP010000112.1:0-35147 GCA_041736515.1 Pirellulaceae bacterium | reverse complement strand
CACCCGCTGGGATGCTTCGGCGGTCCCCAGGCGGAAGTTTGCGTTGATGGCTCGAACCGAGAACGGCTCTGTCTGCCTCTCGCGCTCGGTCAATGCATTAGCGAGAGCAGGCATCGCGTCCAAGATAGACAGGTCGTCATGAATTCCGCGGGCCGCCTCGGTAGCGATCCAATCTGAGGCATCATGTAAAAAGTCTTGGATCTTGGAACTTGCCAATTTGCGCAGCGCCAAAACGCAGCACAAACGACGTGTCTCATTTTCGTGCTTGGCCTGTCCCGCGAGTTGTTCTGGTGTTGAGCAGCTAGCCAGGGCGCTGACAATCGCGTGCCGAAGATAGTGTTGCCCTGTGCTTAAGGCATCAGCCTGCTTGAATAATGGCTCGCATGCCGCGGTAGTCGGCTGGCGACTGAGCGCAATTCCGGCTAGCGTCCGCACCTGGAGATCGTCGTCACTCAGCAAGCCTATCAATGCAAATCCATCGACGTTTTTCAATTCACCATAGGTTTTGGCAGCTTGTGCGCGAACCTGCGGGTCCTCAGCCTTGAGAAGCATGCCGATCACATCGCGGGCCATCGTACCTCCGCTGCTCTTGGTCATGTCGCGTTCGAGTTGGCCCAATCCCCACAGGGCGTGCAAACGACCGAGCGTGTCCGCACTCGAGTTGACTGCGACACTTGCCAGCATGTCTCCAGCGTCCAATGCCACCAGTGCAAACTGAGCTCCCTGTCGAACTCGTTGGTCAGGGTGGGACAACAAAGTTACCAGTTCCGTTGGGCTATGCGACTCGAATCCCGCTTCCAAGAACTGTGCCACCTGCTTTCGAATCTCCGTATCGCCCCCGCCAGGTACATCGATACGAACAATCGAGCCAATTTCATCCATTGGATAACCACCATCCCAGTCGGCCCCATACAATCCTCCATCGGGACCGAAAGCGAGACCCACGATGGCTAGTCCCGAACCAATCTGATGTTCATCGACCATTTTGAAAGAGTCGCCGTCCACTTCCACTCGAAACGCATGTTGATTACCGTTCGGTGCACCGGTGAGAAAAAAGAAATTTCGGTATTCGGGGCCGAGAGCCGTGCCTGGATTGAATTTGAAACCAGCCGGTCCGTCAATATAGTGCTGTAGCGGAGGGACGATATATGCGGCATGTTGTTCGCCAGGCAATTCCCATAGCCGCTCCGCTGTCCACGGATTGTAGTTGTTCCCCCGATACTGATAGTTGCACCGCCAACCGGCATCCAACCCATTGATGATATAAACAAATCGCTCTCGCTCGCGGTCTTGGTCGGCATCATTGTCAACACCAAACATATTTCCAAACTGATCGAACGCTACCTCCTGGACATTGCGCAGACCGTGGGCGAAAACTTCGAAGTCGCTGCCATCAGGATTGCAGCGCATTACGCCACCTTCGTTCGGATAGGCGACGTGCCGTCCATCGGGCGTGGTAACGTTGATACCTTTGTCGCCGATCGACCAATAGATTTTTCCGTCTGGTCCTACCGTGGGGCCGTGCATGTCGTGCCCACCATAGGCGATGTGAAGGCCGAAACCATGCGCTAACGATTCCTGACTGTCTGCAACTCCATCGTCGTTGTGGTCGCGCAGCTTCCACAGATCGGGCGCAACTGTGGCGTAGACAGCTCCGTCGTAGGCCAAGACCCCTGCGGCAATTCCGGTTACTTCAGTCTTAAAGTCCTCGGCAAATACAGTAATTTGATCTGCCGTACCGTCGCGGTCTGTGTCGACCAGTCGGTAGATCACTTCGCTCACAACTGTTAAATCGCGCCAATCGTGCACGCCGTCTTTATTGTGATCGTCGACGCGCAGCGCCTGTTGCGCATTGTCGCCACCAATCGCCATCACCCTTTTGAAGAACTCACGTTTCTCGGCGACAGACTGCAGGCCTACATCGTCAGGAATCCAGTCGCGATTGGAGCGAATATCCAAATCCTGAATCTTGCGGCGACGCGTTTGAGTGGCAAATACGCGGCCTCGATGGTCCACGCTCACCGCGACGGGGTCCGGAACATTGATGCCCCCACTCCACTTGCTAAACTCCAGCTTGGGAAACGTCTTTTGTGGTAAGGTCTGGCCAAGCACGCAATTGCTGGGCGAGCTCAAATTGGCAAGAGCCAGGCCAGCAGAACACAGGAAAATCAGGTAGAATCGCATGGGCTATAGTATTGGATCTGCGAGGAATATTGGTGGGATTGGCCGGAGCTCCGTGATTTTGACCATCGTATCAGGATAGTTGCTGGTCGGTCAAACAACTATCTCTCTCAGGTTCGCTCGGCGGAAACATGCCTGTAGGTTGGTGCTGTTGCGAGTCTTCATTGTAGGGCGAAAGCTATGATTTTCTGCCGGCTGAAAAACTGCCTGTTTTTCCTCTTATCGTTCGCTTCCATGGCGAACTTGTCTTATGCACAGCGTCGCGAAGCCTTGACACCGGAACAGTCGCAAGCGCAGATTGTTCTCGACGCCGGTTTTTCTGCGAGAACTATTGCTCATGAACCCAATGCAATCGATCCCGTGGAAATTGCGTTTGACGATGCCGGACGATTATGGGTTGTCGAAATGCGAGATTACCCTTTTCGAATGGGGGAAGCTGCGCGTGGCAGTATTCAAGTACTCAGGGATGCGGACAACGATGGATTGTATGAGACTGCCACAACCTTTGCAGACCAGCTCGAAATGCCCAATGGACTGGCGCTGTGGAAGAATGGTGTCGTGGCCACAATTGCGGGAAAATTGGTCTATTTGGCGGACGCAGATGGAGACTTGATCGCTGATTCCTCTCAAGTTTGGTTGGAAGGATTCACGCAGGATAACGAACAGCTTCGCGCTAACCATCCGCGTTTGGGTCCCGATGGTAAATGGTACATCGCGTGTGGATTGCGAGGTGGCGATGTGCAACTGGGGCCAGACCTCCGCGCCGATCAAGGTTCCGAAGAATTGCAAGTTTTAAAGATCGGTAGCCGCGATGTTCGCTTCGATCTGAAAACGAAGCGTATTGAACTGATCACCGGGCCAGCTCAATTCGGACTGGCCTTCGATACACTTGGCAGCCGGCTGTTTTGCAGCAATCGAAATCCGGCTACGCAAGTTGTCTTTGAGCAGTCCGACCTGAACGGAAATCCGCTTGCCGGTATCGCTCCTAGCGTTGTCGATGTGATTCCGTCCGGCGATGCTTCGCATGTTTATCCGCTTGTGGAGGCTTGGACCACCTCGCATCTCCACTCGGGACAGTTTACAGCTGCCTGCGGCGTGTTCACTCGTGAATCGTCCGGCCTACGCACAGAAGTGTTCGCATGCGAACCAACGGGCGGCCTGGTACGGCGACAACTTTCGCATCTCCGTGGAACTCTGCTGGTTCCAGACGGCAGTCCGGATCCGGCCGGCAAGGAGTGGTTGGCAAGTCGCGATCCCTGGTTCCGCCCGGTCAATGTCGGCCTGTCGCCTGATGGTGAAGTGATCGTGGTCGATATGCATCGCGCTGTAATTGAACATCCTCGCTGGGTACCCGAGGAGTTGAAGAATCGGCCCGACGAGCGTTGGGGCAATGATTCGGGACGCATCATTTGGGTCGGACAAAACTGGAATTTACCCGCTACACTAAAACAGTTGCAAGATTTGCCCCTTGCCAAGCGGTCCGATCAGGAACTGACAGGGCTCGTTGCTAGCCACAACCCTTGGTTGCGAGCCACTGCTGCTCGGCTGCTGGTCGAACGCGAAGCAGGCGCTGTGTCGGCCGCCTTGTTTAGCCAAGCCCAGGATGCTGAACTCAGCACCGAAGCTCGCGTCGACTCGCTACGTCTAGCAATGCTGCTGTCAGCTGGCGATAGCGATTCTGCTCGCAGTGGACTAAATGCGCTGTTAAACGCTGACCTCGAGGTCGGCGAAAACTTTGCACTTGCGATCGTTGCTATGCGTTTAACCCGAGAGAGGCCGCAACTGCTCAAGGAACTCGAGCCTTCGATTATTAACTTATTGGACAACACAAAACATATGGGGCTGCGCTTCGAAGCCTGCTTAAGCTTGGGGCAAATCTTCGCAGTCAACCCCGCGATAGATCAACCAGTTGTCCCACTGCAGCTAGTCGAAAACCTGCTTGCGTCATGGGTACAGAGCGGAAACCGACATTTCATGATTGCGGTAGCAAGTGCATTGCGCAATCAACCACAACTGCTGCTTGAGGCTTGGCTGCAGACGTTGAAAACGAGCGATACTATAGCCGCGGAGACCCAGGGACAAGTCGCGGAGATTGCACGCGGGCTGATCCTAGCATGTTGCCAACAAGCGAGCGATCTAGCGAGCCTAATTGAAATGTCGCAGCAGCAGCTGCTTGAAGATTTTGCCCAAAACTCACTCGCCGCAGGCGCACAGTCTGCGCGTCTGGCAACAATTGTCTGTTTGCAAGAGTTGGTAAAACAACCCGGTGTGAAACCGCTCATCGAAGACAGACTCTGGAGTCGTCTCAGCACAATTGTTGCCGATGGTCGAACTGAGGTGACTTGCAAATCAGCCGCGATTGCCTTGCTGGGGCAATCCTCGCGGGAAGCTGATACCCAGTTGCTGGAATCACTAGTCAGGCAAAATCAAGAGCCAGCGCTCGCCGAACCCTTGTTGCTGGCATGGAGCAAATCGGGAAGCACCGCAGTCAACGATTACCTGTTCAATGAATTGCCCAGAGCTACTCCCCAAATGCAACGAGTGATGCTCAATGCGATTGGCAATAGCAATGCCAGGCTGGAAATACTGGCGACTGAACTGCGTTCGCATAGCATCGACGCGAAGCAAATTGGTGCAGCGGAGCTCAAGAAGCTGATTGCCCGCGCTACCGGCAAAGCCAAGAAGGATTTGCAGGGGCAACTAGAGTTAATTTCGAATTCAAACCGAGCCAAGGTCGTGGATGACTACAAGGCTTGCCTTGCACTGGAAAGCGACGCTACTCGCGGAATCGAAGTTTTCCGAAAAAACTGTGCTTCCTGCCATCGAATCGGGGACATCGGTTTTCAAGTGGGACCCAATATTTCGGATTCAAGAACCAAGCAGCCGCTCGAACTGCTAACTTCGATCCTGGATCCCAATCTGGTTATCGACAACAACTATTTTAGATTCGCCATTGTCACCATCGATGGACGGGTACTCGATGGCATCATTGCAGAAGAAACGAGCGATGTCATTGTCTTGCGTGGACAGGATGATCGACGTGAAGTAATACGAAGAAGCGACATTGCCGAAATGAAAGCGACCGGTGTATCTCTGATGCCCGAAGGTGTCGAAGCTCAGATTGACCACCAGTCCATGGCGGATCTAATCGCCTATATCAAAGGGTGGCGCTATCTCGACGGAGCGGTTCCCGGACGTTAATGTATTGTCAGTCGCACGCTGTGGCTGCAGCGCGCCCAAGGAACGTGGTATTTGCTGTCCGCCCAGCACAGGATTTGGCTGCTGATGAGAAAAGAGCCGTCTGATTTAAAGACTATCGGTTGGAGGGAGTTCGTCTCACTTCCGGATCTAGGAATTCCGGTTATCAAAGCGAAGGTTGATACGGGTGCTAGATCTTCTAGCCTTCATGCCTTTGAAATAGCGATGTTTCGCAAAGATAACTTGGATTACGTCCGCTTCAAAATCCATCCGCTGCAACGTAGCTCTCAGCGTGTGATCGAAGTGGAAACACCGGTATTCGATGTCCGCAATGTCAAAAGCTCCAGCGGCGAAACTTCACTGCGGCCAGTTGTTGTCACGCTGGTTGAAATAATGGGCGAGTCCTGGCCAATTGAGCTGACGCTCGCCAATCGAGATGAAATGGGATTTCGAATGCTGTTAGGACGCGAAGCAATACGCGGGCGAATGCTGGTTGATTCCGGTAGCTCCTACTTCGGCGGCATTCCCAAACGCAAGAAGTCGAAACGCAATCGGGAATAGAACCAGAAAACGCGACCAGCGCAACTAATCTGTGTACTCGTAGAATCCACGACTCGTCTTCGTCCCCAACTCCCCGCAATTAGTATGTTTGCTCAGAATCGCCAACAACTGATCCGTGCTCACCGAAGGCGGTTGAGACCAGCGAGCGTTGCTGAGGACCTGCTCGACAACATCCAAGCCAATGCGGTCCATCATGCCGAATGGTCCCAATGGCATGCCGGTAACCGACTTCCACGACTTGTCGATATCCTCCGGATCAGCCACATCCAAGGCCGCCAGCTCTAATGCCGACTTCAGTACTGACTGCAATAACCAATTAAATATATAGCCTGGATGCTCGTGCCTGAGCAGCAGCGGTATTTGTTCGATTCGCGTCGCGAAAGCCTGTAAGCGTTGGATCACCGAGCTATCCGTCGCCTCACACCCCACAATGTCGACCACGCTATCTTGCAAAACGGGCACATGGAAATGCAAATGAGCAAAGCGGTCGGGTTGCTCGACGAACGAACTCAGTGTCGAGGGTACAAAGTACGAGCTGTTGGACGCGATGATCGTTGGCGGCCCAAACAGTCGGCTCACTTCTCGCAGGACACGCTTTTTCAAGGATAATTGCTCGGGAATCGATTCGATAATTAGATCCACTGCCGGTCGTTCGCGAGAGAAATCAGCCAACGAACTGACGATATTGACTTGTTTAAGCCAATTGGGATTGGGGGGGAATTCGTCGAGCTGACGCATCCAGTGGAGAGCATCCGCGCATACTGCTTGATTCTTGTCGGCCAGCCAAACTGCCACACCAAATCTAGCAATTCTGGCAGCAACTTGCCTGCCTACCCAACCGCTACCGAGAACTACGACAGTTTGAATTTCTGACATCGCTAATCGACTCGCTAACAATTATCGCACCAAATTACCGAACCATGGCTGGCTAATGTAGTAGAATTGATCAGCGCAAGCGAGGTCTCCATGGCAACGGCAGACTACATCAACTTGGCCAACTTGGCCCGATAAAAAAGTATTTCCACGAGTGTACCTCCTATATGGGGGCGAATAAGAGTGTACCGGGATACAAGAGTTTTACGGGCGATATAATCGCCTACTGAGTTCTCAGAGCGTATTGGGCAACATGCAATTGGTTTGAGGTCGGTTAATGGATTGGATTCAAACTCTTAAACAAGTACTGTTGATGCTGTGGTTGGGCTGCTGTTCCGGTACCTACACGTTCGGAGAAGATCAGCGGTCCGTCAACGCGACTGTATCCCAGGCGGCGAAAACAGTACTGATCGAGTTCAAGAGCAACAATGGCCAGATTGCACCCAAGGGAGCCGTACCAGGTGAGGTCCTCGCCCAGTACGCGGACGGCAGCCTATTATTGCTGACCGAGGATGGTCAGCTTTGGACACTCGAAGCCGAAAACATCCTTCAATTGACTGCCACCGACACTCCCATGGTCGCGCTGTCACAGGATCAAATCTACGATCACTTCCAAGAGCAAGTTCCGGATGGTTTCAAGGTCCACAAGACCAAACACTATGTTTTGATCTACAACACAAGCGAAATCTATGTGAAGTGGGTCGCCGAGTTATTCGAGCACTTGTATCGCAATTTCTATAGCTACTGGAAGGTGAAGGGAATCAAACTCGAGGAACCACGTTTCCCCCTGGTTGCGATCGTATTTAGCAACAAAGCCTCCTACCTTACCTATGCCGAGCGCGAAATTGGCGAAACGGCAAAAGCGATGATTGGTTATTTTAACCTCAAGTCCAATCGTATGGTCAGCTACGATTTGACTGGCGTCGATGGCATGGTACCCGCTGAAACCCGCCCTGCCAATGCTCAGGCAATTCGCCAGTATTTGTTGTCGCAGCCGCAGGCCGAGCGTACGGTTGCAACCATTATCCACGAGGCCGTGCATCAACTGGCTTACAACAGTGGGTTGCAAGTTCGATTGGCCGACAATCCGCTATGGCTAAGTGAAGGCATGGCGATGTTTTTTGAAACACCAGATCGCAAGAGCAAAAATGGTTGGGGCTCGATCGGAAATATCAATACGCACAATCTTAGTTTATTCGCGCAATACGTCCCCAATCGTCCTGTGGATTCTCTTCAAACGCTCATCACGGACGATAGTCGTTTGCGCGATGCAAAGACAGCGCCGCAGGCGTATCCCGAAAGCTGGGCTTTGACCTATTTCTTGATGACCACGAAGAGCAAGCAATTTGCGGCCTATCTTAAGGAGCTTGCGCAGTTGACGCCTCTGGGAGAGTATTCCTCTCGCGAGAGAATGGATGCATTCAAGAAACACTTTGGCGAGAACTTGGATGACTTGAACAGAGACTTACTTAATTTCTACCGCCGCCGCTAGCAAGTGTTGTAGACTGCTAGGCCGCTGCTCGATGATCCAGATTTCGCGCCGACTCGCAGGATTCGCTCGTAAGGGAGACGATGACGATGCCGCGAGAATTCGCAAACTTGAGCGCCTCAGTACGCTCAACAAAGATTGTCCGTCCAGCTTCGATGGCGATTACCTTCCCGCCGGCCTTCGCGAATCGCTGGACCGTCTGCAAGCCGATCGTAGGTACGTCGAACCGCATGTCTTGCTCGGGCTTGGCGACTTTAATTAAGGTAAAATTGCCCCGTGGGCAGAGCTTGCCCGTTCGCTCAATTAGTGAGTCAGTTCCCTCGATTGCCTCGACTCCCAAAACCAATTGATCGCGCACTGTAATGCTTTGTCCGATATCCAAACCTCCCATCTGCCTTGCGACTGACCAACCAAAGTGGATATCGCGCATTTGCGACTTTGTAGGCTGCCGCCGCGTGAGCACTCCCTCTTCGGCAAGTAGCGTGGGAGCAATTTGAGAGATTGTCAGCACCTCTATCCCCTTTTTCGAGAAGGCTTTTGTAACCGCTCCGAGCACGGTGTCGTCGCGAGCATCTTGAGTTTTCGTCACAAAGCTTGCGCTGACGGCTCTCAAGCACGTGAAATCGGGTAGGTGTTTGATCCAGCCGATACCATGATAGAGAATTTGATCTTTGAATAGCTTTCCCGCAAATGCGACTCGTTGCACGCGATGGCGCGCGAAGAACCGCATGTGGCAACCGAGTTTGAGCATGCCACACCATTGCAACTCAGTTGCGTATTGGTCTAGCCGCGGATCTGCCAAACCTTGCATCGCAGCAACATAGACTTGCTTCCCCTCGGCTACGGCATGCTGGGCCACTTCAACTGGAAAACTGCCCCAGGCTGCGATGATGCCGACTTTGCGATCCTGAGGCTGTGTTGGCATAATTCTGAATTTCCTGCGCCGAGCCTAAATTCGGTCTCAAATCTCGTGTTTTTCTTGTTTGTGATTGGCACAAGGCGTTAAACGCGGTTACTTCCTTGAAGCACCCGCGGCAAGCGTTTTGCCGCTCAGAAAACTGGGAATTGTCCAATTAGGCAGTGCGCCTGAAATCAATCGGTTTTGTAGCAGCCGTCGATTCGAGCTGCTGGGTTAGCGACTCTATTTTCTCCTGCAGCATTTTCAACTCTCGGCGCATATCAGGAAGCTTGGCGATGAACGCCCACTCCAGCATCCGCTGACGGCGCGGTGCGGCAGGACTGCCCAATACGAGGGCGCCTTGCTCTAAGTTTCCGATGACACCCGACTGTGCTCCTACCGTAACGTTGTCAGCGATCGTTAAGTGGTCGGCAATTCCAACTTGTCCCGCCAGGACCACGTTGTCGCCGGTTGAAGTGGAACCCGCGATGCCAACTTGAGCGCAGATCAAGTTGTTCTTGCCTATGTGGCAATTGTGACCAATCTGAACTTGATTATCGATTTTCGTTCCCGAGCCAATAGACGTCTTGCCGTAAGAACCACGATCAATCGTGGTGGCTGCACCTATCTCGACATCGTCTCCCAATTCGACCCACCCAAGCTGAGCAGTCCTTACGTGTCGCCCATTCCGAAGTCGGTAGCCAAATCCGTAAGCACCTAGCACTGCCCCTGCATGTATTAGCACCCGCTGTCCGACTTGAGTGTCGCGGTACAACGTCACATTGGGGAAGAGTTCACAATCGTCGCCGATGCGGCAATTGTCCATGATCTGAACGCCAGCATGCAACGTACATCGGTCTCCAATCATGCAGTTCTCGCCTATCGACACTCCTGCCGCGATGGCCGTACCTTTTCCAACTCGAGCAGAGCCAGCAATCATGGCTGAGGCATGAACACCGGTTGGTGTCGATATGGTTTGTGGCGGACGCAGGATTTCAATAGTCTTTTGAAACGCCTCGTGCAAGTTGGCTACAACCAGCATCGGTTTTGACAGGTGGTTCATTTCCTCGGCTACCATGACGACAGATGCCGCACACGCACTGACTCGCGCTAAATACTTGGGATGATCCACGAACGTGATGCAGCCAGAAACCGCATCCTGCAAGGGGAGTGCCTGAGAGACCTCGATCTCTCCATCTCCGATAACTTCTCCTCCGACGAGGGCTGCAAGTTTACTAAGTTTTAGGTTCATCGACACTTCCGTGTGTGATGGAGGAATGAAGTCAAGGAGTATTCTCGCTACCTTGCACTTACTTTTTCAATCGATTGTGTAACCAGCTTCAATCAGATCCAGCCAGCTAAACTTACCCTGGCCAACGTCACTTGGCTTAACCGGTAGAAATAGCATTTTGGCCCAAGTTCGACAACGCGAATATCCGAATTTCTTAGGATGCAAACGCCGTCTACCCCAGGTAAAACGGCAGTCTGTGGGGCTATGGCAACCCGATCCGGTCATGGTTGGTTTGTCGCCACAGAAAAAATGCTCTGGACTGCCGATTGGACAATTGGCTATAGAACACGATTGACGCGGCTGCGCGAACAATCGCCAATCTTGGGAACAACTGACTTGGGGGAAAAGCTTATGATTGAAATAGAGTCAAGCATTCAACATAGCCTTGGACAAGAGCTGGCCGTTAAAAGAATGCATCAATTGGTCGCTTCGCTAACTCAGCGATTTCCGCAACAGGTACATCAAGTGCGATTGCACCTTAAAGACCACTGGGTTGAAGTCAGTTTTGCTGCCTACGGTTATATGGTCGAATGGAAGGCTGAGATCTACGACGATCAAGTCAGTTTGCATGGCAAGATTCCCGATTCTGCGCGAAAGTTCAAACGCAAAATCGAAGAAGCAATTCTCTCACGTGTCGAAGCCGTATTAGTTATGAGCTTTGCCCGCCGCGTAGCCTAACAGGGCGCAGTTTAGGCATTCCATTGCTACTCGATCGACTCCTAACCGGACAGCCCCAGATTGGGCCCGTCAGTATCTCGACGCGCCAGCGACTGCGTGTTCTTCAATGCGTGCGCAGAGCCTACCGACGACGGACGAACTCGATTGCATTCGGCAAGCTTCTTTCGCCAGTAATAGAACGTCGCTGCGGTGACACCAACCTGCTTACAGAACTGATCGACAGTGCATCCGGCAGCGGCAAATTCCTGAAATCGTTCTCACCAAAGTCCCAGTTTCCCCTCAACTGCTCGACCGGTTGATCTACGCTTCACACCCATGCCTGTCTCCTTGCGAAATGAATTGACGGTCACAACGCAAGAACACTACACCACGCTTTCAGGCCGCGCTGGCAAAAACCACAATGGTCCACACGTACGGTCCCCCAACAATGGCTGGCGCTCGACGGTCCGAACGCAGAAGGATGCGTCTGTGAGTTCACGGTGCTGAATTTCATGACTCTCTGAACCGCAGCTCCAAAGTTATATCTGCTTGACGTTCGGTCTTTCGCCCCTCAATTAAAACCAATGCATCCTTGATTCTCGGCTCGATTAACTGGTCTAGAAACGCAGCGGCTCATAAAAAACGGCCTGGTAGTTTTACCAGGCCGCTTGAATCTGCTTGAGTTACTGTGTTCGCTAGGCCGCGTGCAGCGAACGACTCTGGCTGGCCCATGCAATCCAGTCGTGGACCTCAGCCAAGTCGGGTTGCTTGCTGCCGCGTAAGATCCGTTGACCATCGACGCTTTCTGCTACTACCAGCACTTGAGCCAGCACGCTGGCTGGGTTCAGGGTGGCAAGTTCTTCCGGCGAAGTCAGATTGCAGGCAACTAATAATTGTGCATCGTGGCCGCGCAAATTCGGAATGCGGCAAACAAGCCGCGATTGCTCCTGCCACGCGCGAATGGTTTCTGCATCGATTCTACGCAGATTCAATTTGTCCGCTAACGAATCTGCGTTGGCAGCAAAGAGTTGATCGACGGTAAAGATTCCAAACTTCTCTAGTCTAGTGGCCATGCGGGGCCCGATGGACGGTGCGTCGACAACCGGGCTTGAAAGTTCGAGGTAAAACTTGAGTCGCGCGGATTCCTCGCGGTCAGGTCCCACCGCCGAGAGTTTCAATGGCCTATTGGCTTTGCGTTCACCTTGAGACCGCAATTCTGCATTGCGCTGTCTTTCCTCGCGCGGTGCGTCTGAACGCGCGGGGCGGGCAACGTTTCGTCCTAATATTGGAAAGTCGCGGGCTGGGCGTTCACTGTCGCGTCGGGCTGGCCGCTCAAAACCGTGGGAACCATTTCTGTTCGAGCTCCGCGCGTGTCGACCTGCGGTTCTACCCTGACGATGCGAACCAAAATCGCGCGAATCGTACTCAGCATCCTGCGATTCGTAACCATCCACGGCAAAGTCGGACGGATTGTCGTATTGGCTGGCAGAGTCATTTCGCAATCCAGCCTGCGCGGATCGCCCATTGAGTTCAGAGCCATCGTACGGGAAGTTCGAGCGCTGAAGCTTCCCGGTACCACCGTTTGCAGATGCAATCCATGTCGTTATGCGCGACAGTTCATAACTGCTGCCGCTACGCAAAAAGCGACGGCCACGATCGGTGGACACAAAACGCTCTACTCGTTCGAGCAACTCGCTAGGATGCATGTCGGCTAATTGCTGAGGCGTGTGGACACCGACCGACACCAGCAATCGAGCGTCGAATGGACGAAGCTGGCGCACGCCGCACAGCAGCCGCGATTCCGCTTGCCAGCCAGCCACCGTCGCCCCAGTCACGCCACTGTTTCGAATTTGGTCAGCTAGCCAATACGGATCCACGTCGAACAGGTCACCAATCAACTCCACACCGACATGGCGGCATGCTTGGGCGGTGACCGCGTCGATCGACGGCGACTCTTCGATGCGCGAACGCTCAGTCAAATAGAACTCTCCACGAACTGGTGAGCGGCGAACTGGCGGTACCTGAGGACTGGTCCACTTGTCGGCTTCGTAGTCATTTGCGAGTGCGGCCAAGTGGCGATTCACATCGACGGGTACCGGAGTCGAGCTGGGGCGCAGGCTACCAACCCAACCATGTTGCCGACCTACGAGATCGACGATCGATTCCTGGGCCGTCATAATGATCACTTGCTGACCGGCTACTGACACTCTCGCCAGATGGGCAACGGCTGACTCCTGAATTTCAGGGCTTAGGTTATCCAACTCGCAGTCCAATAGGACAGGGATGGGCTCGGAACGAGCTGACATAGAAGCCGCAATTGCAAGCCGCAAGGCAGTGCGGACAATGTTCGGTGGAACTTCGCTTTCGATGCGATGGACATTGTCGTAGACAAGGCCATCCACCAAATCATAGCGACGCGAGTTAGAGATTCCGCCATCGGAGCGCCGAGCAAAAATGCGCTCGCGACCTCCCATGAGGCTGACAATATGTCGATTGACTATATCGCGAAAGCGAGTGTCGAATGCGGTCTGCGGGCGCGATAGCGAAAGTTGTCGCAGGATTTCGCTCGCCTCCGCTTGCAAACGATCGTATTGCTCCCAATCCTGCAAATCATGGTTGACCTGAAACAGTTCGCGTTCAACCTCGACAAACGCTCGTCCCTGCGGGGGTTCGGTGCGCCGCTCGACAAGTCCACGGCGATGCAGTTCCGAATCTCGCAACTGTCGTCGGCAGTCTTCTACATGCAAGGCAGCCGTCTTGCGTTTGTGCTCTAACGCATCGATGGCTTCCAGCATTCGCTGCCGCGCGAGCGGATCGGGCCCACTCCGCGGAGTTCTAATATCTGCCTCGTTCAGCAACCAGTCCTGCAAATGGTGGTGATCGTGACATTCGCACCAGGTACCGAACGACAACGACAGTTGTTCAGCCGATAGTTGATACTCGTCTGCAATCTTACGTAGCAAGACAGCCCGTTCTTCAATCAGCTTCTCCACCGAATGCAGAAGCTCGGTCTCGCAGCGTTGCAACTGTTGCGACTGCTGTTTCAATGTCTCGGTTGCAGCACGCGATTCGTGACGAGCCAATTGTTGGCAAGCCTCGTACAGATCTTTCTGCATGCTCCGAAGTGTCTCAGGCAGGCTGCTAGTATCCGCGGCACGAGAGGCATCAGAGTATGCCAGGTGTGTTCTTCCAAGCGAATCCTTGCGCAGCGAGAAATCGCTGGGGTTTTCATCCCGTCGATCCTGGAAGACGCTGTAACGATCGACCAGCGAATCAAGCTGCTTGCGGGCCGAGAGTATTTGGGACTCCAACGAACGCAGTGCCGCCCGTGGGTCCGGTTCTTTCGTGAGCGAGAGCTGGTCACCCACTTCGCGATCCAAGCGTGCATCGGTTGCCTCGTGCTCGACGCGATCCCGATGCGACTTGAGGTCGCGCAATGTCTGCCGCCAGCGGTTCAAACGATCGTCGATTTGCTGTAGCTGCGCGCGGTAGGAATCACCGACTTCTACTGAGGATTTGGTGAGCTCGAGGACCTTGAGCTCCGACTTTAGTTGGGTCAGCTCGCGATCCAGTTCGTCGATCTGTGCAAGTGTGTCCCGCAGGTCGGCTTCGATCGTCGACAATCGATCCTCAAAGCGACGATATTCCATTGGATAGCCGTCGTACTTGAGGCCATCGCCCCTATGCTGAAGGCGGAGCAATTCGGCTTCCAATTCGCGACGCCGTGTTAGCAATGTCTCGCGCGAGGCGGGCAGCGTGTGGAACTGTCGCAGCCGAAGCTCAACCTCGCGCTGCCGCTGACTCAATTGTTCGTGGCTCGATTGTGGGGAGCCAGCAGGGTCGCTGAACCCACAACGCACGGCGATAGCCTCTAAGGCGCCTTCGCTGTTAGCTGAAATGAGTGCGCCGAAAACGTTACGTTGATCAATGGACAAACTACCCAGCCGATGCAATGGATCCGGTGAAATCGGATTACCACTCCAATAGTCGGCCGCTCCATGCAACCAATCGTGGTTTCCGTTCTCGACCTGACGTCTACCGTTGCGGTCCCCGCGAATGCGCACGCGCTGACCTCGATTCGCGAATTCGACATTACCTACGATTGGCAGAGATGGACTATCGAGCCGCGTGGCGATAGGTTCGCGATCTTCGGCAGCGGCCATCCGACGCAACCAATTTAGCAACGTCGATTTGCCGGATTCGCGGGGACCAAAGACTGCGTTGAGCCCCGGTGAAAATGGACCGAGAACGGTTCGTGTGTGATTTTCGTGGTTTTCCACGTCCATGTTAACCAGTTGCATGAAGGCTCCTCCTTATGCCAAATGCTTGACGCTCATTCGCTGCAATTCTGGGGAGTGCAACGCGAGCTAATTTTTAGGTTTCGCGCAAAACCGTACCACAGGTGGTCCGCTATCCCCAATAGCAGTTTGAGGTCTTTTTCTCAAAATTCGGAATCATGCAAGCATTGTCCTTGGGTTAATGACCCGCCAAGCGACAGAACTGCGGCAAACCATCGTCAGCCAAACGCAACTCTTGAGTAGGCGTCGATGACGGTTTGCGGTAGCGCCTGACGCCAACACGATCGATCGCGGTTGCTAGATGGGAAGACGCTGACTCACGAAAACCTGGATTGGCATCCCCTGGCTATCACCCGCCATCGCTCCGCGAGTTAGAATACCGCAAACTTGCAAATATCCAGGCGATTGCCGGCTTCTGGTTACTGAGTATCCTCCGCCAGTCTGCCGTCAGCGACTCTCGCTTACTTCCCATTTCTAATCTCACACAAGAGGCAGAATCCACTATTGCTGACTACGTAATACTCTACAAAGTCAACTTACGATGAATGAAACGCTGAAAAAAATGTATCGAATAGGGGGCATGTCCGTGTTGCCATGTGCCGAGGCGCGAACTCGTACGGGCATGCTATTTCTAGTTATTCGTAGTCTTAGTTTGATTGGCCGTTTCGGTCTCAGTGTGTTGCTCATACTCGGCACATACACTAATGCACACGAAACGATTCCTGGCAAAGCCGACGTCGTGGTGTACGGCGGCACAGCTGGCGGTGTAGTCGCTGCAGTGCAAGCGGCTCGCATGGGAAAGACGGTTATTTTGGTCGAGCCCAGTCGCCATGTCGGCGGTATGACCAGCGGCGGGCTTGGCGCTACCGACTTCAAAGTGGCCGAAGCCGTCGGAGGGCTCTGCCGCGATTTCTACCAGCGCGTGAAAATCCATTATTCCCATCCGTCCGCCTGGAAATTTGAGCGGGCCGCCGATTATACCAGTCATCGACATGATCCCACCGCAGACGTCATGTTTCATTTTGAACCTCGCGTTGCCGAGCAGATTCTTTTCGACATGCTAAACGAAGCGGGGGTGAAAGTGGTTCTTGGCGAGCGGCTGGATCTCAATCAAAGTGTGACCAAATCGGGCCAGAGAATTGACGCTTTTGAGTGCGAATCTGGAAAGCGATTTTCTGCTTCAATGTTCATCGATGCGACCTACGAAGGAGATCTGATGGCCCAAGCGGGCGTACCCTTTCACGTCGGACGCGAAGCAAATTCTGTTTATGGCGAAAGCATGAACGGTGTGCAAACGCAACGAGTTCCGTACAACGGTCACAGTTTTTTCCGGCCGGTCAGCCCTTACGTCAAACCGGGGGATGCTAGCAGCGGACTATTGTTTGGTATCCACGCTCACCCCCCCGGCGAAGAAGGCAGTGGCGATCAACGCGTTCAAGCATACTGCTTTCGATTGTGTCTAACCGAGGTTCCCGAGAATCGCGTACCGTTCAGCAAACCAGCCAACTATGATCCGGCGCGTTACGAGTTGCTGCTGCGCTACCTCATCAGCGACTCTTCGACTGATGTCTTCTCAGATCATCCGGAACCAAGAGAGATTGAGTCGCCTGCGCTCGGCTATCGACCATACATTGTCATCATGCCGAATAGAAAAACGGACATGAACTCAAAAGGCGCAATTTCCTCCAACTTGGTTGGCGGAAATTATGATTATCCGAATGGTGATTATTCAACCCGCGAGGCAATTTGGAAAGCTCACCAAAGTTGGCATCAAGGGCTGTTATGGTTCGTACAGAACGATCCAAGAGTTCCTGACAAGTACCGCATGCCTTTGCAGACTTGGGGACTGGCTAAAGATGAGTTCGTCGACAATGAACATTGGCCACATCAGCTGTACGTTCGCGAAGCGCGCCGCATGATTGGTGACTTCGTCATGACCGAGCACCACTGTTCCGGCAGTAGCGTCGTCGAAGACAGTGTCGGTTTAGGCTGTTATGCCATGGACTCGCATGTTACACAGCGTTATGTCGATTCGGCTGGCTGGGTGCGCAACGAGGGAAATATAGGTGGACGGGTACCAGCACCCTATCCAATTAGCTACCGCGCGATAATACCGCGGTCCGAACATTGCGAAAACCTGTTGGTGCCTGTGTGCTGCTCCGCTTCGCATGTCGCCTACGGCAGCATTCGCATGGAACCGGTTTATATGATATTGGGGCAATCGGCTGCGACCGCTGCCTGCTTGGCAATCGATCAACGCACGAGCGTGCAAGCGGTCGAGTATCAACAGCTTCGTAACCAACTTTTGGCCGACCAACAACGACTAGTTTGGCCCCTACCCGCACCAGTAAAAACGCCAGCCAACGACAATGCTCAGCCAACTCCAGCAGAGAACTCGTTGACTCCCATCGTCGACACACCTGGACTTCCCCGTGTCTTGCTCATCGGTGACTCCGTTTCGATGGGTTACACCCTGCCCACGCGAGAGCTGCTAAAAGGGCGTGTGAATTTGCATCGCGTTCCAGCCAACGCCGGGGGAACCACTTTGGGACTTAGCAAACTAGATGCTTGGTTAGGGACAAGTAAATGGGATGTGATCCATTTCAATTTTGGATTGCACGATGCTAAACTTCCCCCTGAGGGTGTGCGACATGCTCCTCCGGATGCCTACGAAGCAAATCTGCGAGAGCTCGTAGCCCGCCTGCAGAGCACTGGGGCAAGATTGATCTGGGCAGACACCCCTGTTCCCAACGGCGGTAATTTGGCTCCCAATCGCAGGTTTGGAAGTATCGATCAATACAATGCAATCGCCAGACGTGTCATGCAGGAAAACAAGATCGCCATCAACAATTTACCCGCCGCGGTCAATGACCGAATCGGAGAATTGCAAAAGCCCAACGATGTCCATTTCACCGACGAAGGCTCGAAGGTATTGGCCAAAGCGGTTGCCGCTGCGATCGAATTGTCTCTTCTCAGGTAGCGACATCGCAAGCAAAAGCTCGCTCACGTCTTTAAATGGAAGTAACAATGAATATGAGGTTCGCCGCGGAAATACCAGACCATGTCAGGTCCCTCGATTTGCCAAGTGTCCCAGACTCGATCAGCACCGATGTCGTACTTGCCGCTGTACCAGGAAACATGCAGTCGATCGACGATGCCTTTCTGCTCGATCGTTTCAACCGTGGCGTTAATATCGTCCTGGCGGAACATCGCCAGCATACCTCTCATCGTTTCCATAAAAAGTTGCTTTTGATCTGAACTGAGTTCTGCACAGCTCAATCCCCGGGCGGCGTCACTTTTCTCAACAACCAACTCTGGTTTTTCACTCCGCGGCTCGGCGCTCAGCAAGCCTTGCGCCTGTTGCTTTTCGTCTAGTGCTTGGACAAACCTATTGAAGTTCTTTCCTTGATACCAGTAAGGGTTGCCTGGGTGGTCTTTAGCTTCGCGAAAATTGTCACTCATGTTGGATTCAGCGTGTGGGTAGTGCCCATAAAAAATGGGAGCACCGCCAAATCCCTGCCCTCTATCGGTATGAGCGTTGCAACGCCGGGTCACATGATGGCCTGTGAATAGGAACTCAAAGTCTTTGTCGCTCGGTGTTCCGAAGAATCCAACAGCCGGCGCGTTCTTCGCTTCGCCATACTGATCAATGAGTACTTGCTTGTTAACGGCGTCTTGATGTTCGTGGCTGTGTAGCGCATCGAAAATTTTCTTGATGAGGTCCTGCTGTTCAGCATTAAACGTGCTGGGAATGCGGTGTTGTGGATGGATGTACCACCAATTGCTCACGTACTGGCGTCGAGGGTGATCCGCCGGCAAACAAATGTTCTGCCGCTGCTCATCAGAAAGGCTCTTGTAAAGCTGCATTGGCAGAGAATCCGTTTTCACATCTTCGCCAAATGCCGTAGGTAGAAACGGACTAGCCTGAGTTGCCGCCAACAGCCCCGTGGAGCTGCCAGCGGCTTGCAACCATTGACGACGTGTCAGATTTTGCATGTGTGTATGCCTTTACTCTATATCATATTTTTTGTTTTGGGGAACGGAAGACACGTACTTATCTTCGCCGCATCCGTCGCACGAATCAACAAGTCGCGATCTAGAAAATGTTGTCCAATTAGAATAAGTTCGGCCTCTCGTCGTTTGGACCGGTTCAGGTGCTGTAGAGGTAATCGATCTGCCTTGACCGTTTGTGCTGTGCCCCCATGGAAAACCCAGACAAGAACCTAACTCTTAAAATTCACCTGAGAATCGAGCTCAGGTAACTCGAGTGGCGTCTCGCCTTCTAACGGTAATATCGCGGGTGACTCCTGTTCGGGCAACGCAAATAATAAAACGAGTGTTGCCCAAGCCGTGGCAGTTGTCGAAATGAATTGGTCGGCGCCATGCGGAAATCCGGATTCGAAATACTTTTGGAACGGCTTGCTACGACTTGTGACATGCCACGAACCGTCCGGCAATTGCGAGTTAACTAGGAAGTTTAATCCGCGTTGCCAAGCTGGATCGTCGGTTTTGATTCCAGCGCGATGTAGTGCATACAGCACCGTAGCGGTGGCGTAGGCATCGCTGTCCATTGTTTTCAATTGGGCCCAGCCACCATCGTCGCGCTGCTGCCCAAGTAACTCGGTAATAGCATCAAGGCGAATGTCGTTCTTGACAGCGGCATATTCGAAGGCAAGCAGGCGAAAAACGCTGTCCTCGGTTTCCTTAGGGGTAGCATCCGCAAGCCAACTCGAAGCAAGGCTCGTCGCCGCGCTCATTCTCTCTGCCTGATCAGCACTCCCGAACGCAGACAATCCGCGCAGAGCCAAGTACGTAGTTGTAAAACTACTTGCTTCCGACGGCGGTCGGTCGCTCGAGCGCGGCCAATCACCCACCTCCGTTTGTTTTTCCAGAAGGTATTCAATCACTACTTGCGTGACTTCGTCGGGTGCGCGGCCACCTTCTTCGAGCATCCATAAAGCGTAGCCGGCCGTATCCACCTGGCCGCCTTGTCCCTTGCCGCTCGCATACTGCGATCTCCCTCGTTGAAGGTGTGCATAGGTGTGCTCAACTTGCCGTTTGATGTTTTCGGGGTTAGCGTGAATCCCACGACGGCCGGCTTCTACAAGTGCAAACACTGGCTGCGCCTGCCCATGGCAGGTAAAGCAAGTCCGCAACTGGGCCGTTGTCGCCGACGCGTTTTCCAGCAACGATAAGGATCGTTCGACGGCCAGCCGAATCTGTGGTTCGTCAATTGATTTTTCTGAAGCAGCAGCAATCGAAGCCAAATAGCAGGACCAAGCGAAGCAAAATAGTCTTTGAAGTTTCATTCCGCCCTCCACAACATAGCCCCCGAGGCTTGGAACCAGTCAGCGAACCTAACGTGATTTCTGCTCAGCTTAGCATGTTTTCCTATGTGGTTCGAACTTTTTTTTCTACCGGCACAGCACAGGGGTGAGCCTAGAGAAGACTTTAGATATTGGGACAGCAAACGAAAAAACGCAGCCACCCGCTGCCAAGCGGTGGGACGCTGGGCTATGCAATGCCAAGCGATAAGCCTGACCAGACCTTTCCACCGTCAGTGGCTTCGACAATGCGAAGGAAAAAAACGTAGCCACCCACTGCCAAGCGATGGGACGCCACGCCGCGCAATGCCAAGCCAGAAAGCCCTCCACCGTCTGGCGACAGTGGCTACGAAGATGCATTTTTTATTCACGCAGCGCAAGCTTTGGGCAACTGAGAAGTTTGCGAAGCGACTTTGCAAACTTCAGCGCATATCAAAGCGATGCCGAGACTCCGGCTATCCGGCAATCCAGAGTCAGCCGGCCGAAACGGTGTGCAACGCCAAGACAATATTGCTGGTCCCAAACCACGCCTCGGGTCCGAACGAATCATGACTTTGACTATGCCACCTTCTTCTGTGACATTCTCAGGAGGAATTGGTTCACCGTTAATAAAGAGGCGTGGATTTCGGACTAACCAACCACCGGTCGGACGAGCATCAAGGCTGATGAGGCAGTCACCGGAATCTAACATCAAACGAACAGCCGCATGGGGAGATGACCAGCTATACCGCTCGTTTTTATAGATTTCCGTTGGATAGAAATTCAATCCATGATCCTGGAGTGCCTGTGCCTCTACAACGTGCGGTAAAGAGAAATGATCAGGTCTTCGATTCTGCGCCGATTCCGAGAGGAATCGAATCGATCCAATTTCTGCGCACTTTTCTCGCAACGATCGATACAGATCTAGAAATGGCGCATAATTTTGGTTCGCGCTACGACGGAGAGACATTGCTACTGTCAGCTTAAAATAGGTCAGCCATGCCTGTACGGTCGACTTCCAAGCCGCAACCCTCCCGCTGCAGATTGCAGGCAACAGAGTCGATTTATTAAGCATGAGCATGTGATGAGCCACGCGCCATTTGCGTTGACAGATCGAGCGACATAATTCGTACCATATTGAGCGCGCCATCCCGATTGGAACTGTTTTGGGTGGTTTGGCTGGATGATGCGTGTGAAAATACGCAAGAGCTAACTTTGGCTCAGCCGTCCAAAACCGGTGCGCGCCCAATCTTCCGGCAGCCATGGCGACAAGCAATTCCCGAACCGAATCTGTATCGTAATGTTCTGTTACAACTTCAGGGAACTCTGCCAGCTGATATCCACGCTCTACGATGTGAATAGCGAGAGCCGTTTCGGCAAAACGCAAGTACTCTTCATTAAAAGTTCCCAGCGCCTGGAATACAGCGCGCCGTATCAGAAAGCCGCGTAAGCCCACCATGCGCCATAATCCAAGCGCTCGCATCGAGTCGTTTTCCTGGTCAAACAGGCTAGCATCAACCCGAGCAAAATGTGTCCGTGTTCTGTGGATTGAGCCCAGTACCGCAGCATCACAGCGTGTTGATTGCAATCTGTGACAAAGCTTTGCAACCGTATCGGAGCATGGTACTACGTGTGCTTCGGAGAATACGATCCAATCGGTTGTTGCCTGCTGCGCACCAAAATTATACAGTCGTGCTTCGTTCGACGATTCCAAGGAAACAAGTTGGTCCCTTTTCCCCAAGCACGGGGCAATCTTTCGAGCCAGTCGTGAATTGCCCGAATCCACAATTATCAACTCGAATGGAGTGGTCTCCGTTCGCTGTGCTATCCACGCCTGTACCGCGTGCAAACTAACTCCGCGATCGTCATAGGTCGGTATTACAACGGAAAATAAAGATTCCCCAGAGTTTGAAGGCTGGTGGTTGAGTGTGTTCGCAACTGGAATTGGGGAAACTTGAAGGTCATGCTCATCCATAATGCGCAACGTATAGTAAGAACAGCCACCGAAAGCAAGTCTGTTTGAATGCGCGCTGGACAGGGACCGAAGTCACCGTCGCCAGACGGTGGACGTGCCTGGCAAGGCATTTTCACTGGGCGTTCCATCGCTTGCCATCCACCGCTTGGCAGCGGATGGCTACCTTTTTGTCTCTTCGTATTGGCGTAGCCACTGTCGCCAGACGGTGGACGTGCCTGGCAATGCATTTTCACTAGGCGTTCCATCGCTTGCCGTCCATCGCTTGCCATCCAACGCTTGGCAGCGGGTGGCTACGTTTTTTGTCGTCTGGCGTCTGCGGCTACGACGGTCTCACTCGAGCGACTCGGTTGTAGCATTGAGCAAGTGGTCAAGCTTGCGACAAATTAATTCTTTCTCAGCGTTGGTTGGCGCTAGCTGCCAAGCTTGCTGAAGAGCTGCCTTGGCGTTAATAAAATCGCCCGTTTGCTGGCATAGCTGTGCATAGGCCGTGTGCCAAAGGTAATAGTTGCTCGCTGGCCCTTTCGCATCGATTGCGGATAGCGCGGCCAATCCCGCTTGAGCTCCGTCGCGATAACCAATGGCAATAGCGCGGTTCAATTCATGAATGGGAGAGGGCGCGATAGAGCACAGTAGGTCATAGCCTCGCGTGATGTTGTCCCACACCGTGTCGTCCAAGCTGTTTGCTCGGCAGTGTTCAGCTGCAATCCACGCTTCCGCATGGTATCGAGACAACGAATCGCTTTCAGTCGCTCGACCGAACCATTTGAAACCTGCGTTGAGCAATCGCCGATCCCAGCGGCTTCGATCCTGCTCGCAAAGAAGCAACATAGCTCCGGTTGCATCGATGCGGGCTTCGAGTCTAGCGGCGTGGAACAACAGCAGCGCCAACAGGGCTGCAGAATCGCCCTGTGCGGTCAGCGGCTGCTCGGCGAGAATCAACGCTAGGCGGACCGCCTCTTCGCAAAGCTCTTCGCGAATCAAGCGATCAGCCAGCGAGGAGCTATATCCCTCATTGAATAACAAATAAACGACTGCGTGCACATCCGGCAATCGTGCTGCAAAATCGGCAGAGGTTAATCTACCGGGTTCGATTCCCAGTCGTCGCAGCTTTGTTTTTGCACGTGCAATCCGCTTCCCCACACTGGCTTCTGTGGTCAGCAGCGCTCGGGCAATTTCCCAGTTACTGAAGCCGCACAGGGTCTTCAGAGCCAGAGCAACCTGCGACTCTGACGGCACGTTGGGATCGCAACAAACGAAGATCATGCGCAGTAGATCATCTTCAATCGGCACATCGTCGGTTACATCAAGTACTGAATCAATGAGTGCGGCTGCATAGTCGATGTTCCCATCCAGCGAATTCTGACGAGCGTTCCGGCGAATGGCGTCAATCGCCAAATTTGACGCCACACGGTAGAGCCAAGCGGATGGATTCTTGGGCACACCCTGCAAAGACCAGGATGTTAACGCCCGCTGCAACGCGGCCTGCGCTACATCCTCCGCCAACTCCCAATGCCGCACGCCAAAGCGACGCGTGAGCGTGGCAACAAGTCGAGCATATTCATGACGGAAGAAGTGGTCGACTAAACGGCGTGATTCCATTGCAGCGGCAGCTACCTTGGGAACCACGTCGTCAGTGCCTAATACTGGCTCGTCTTCATTCATGACCGTATCGTTCCATGCGTACGTTCAAAAAAAGCGGAAATGGCCAGGCATCCTGCGCATCCTGCCTGCGATCGTATAGCATATTGTGCCTGCAGAATTTCGCCGAACGACAACTGCGCGCCAACTCCGCTTCAAGCGGGATATACTCAACCGCCGAGACCTGCCATTTCTCGGATTTCAATCGAACCACCGTAGCCGATGATTGGACACGACTTCGCGTATTCGACAGCCTGGTCGTAATTCTCCGCCTGTACGACGGAATAGCCTCCCACCAGTTCTTTGGCCTCAATGAAGGGGCCGTCTGTCACTGTGGTGCCGCGCAGCAGCTTGCCCGTCGGCATCAACCCGTCACCGCCATCGACGATTCCCGGTCCGACTTTTGCAAACCACGCGCCCCATTCTTGCATAATGGCTTGCATCTGTTCGGGTGAAGGAGCAATCTGATCCTGTTCAGCGTCGTTACGGTAGACGAATAGAAATTTAGCCATGGAAATGCACTCCGCTCTTCGATAGTGTTGGTTTTTTCGTGACCACCTATGGCCACGTTCTACACTATTGACGAACGGTGTCGCACGATGGGGACATATTGAATGAAAATTTCTTTTGAATTATTTAACACTGCACACGGGCTAGCTCCATGGCGGTCTGCCACTGCTACAGGCTGACCGAAAACGGGAACGCCGGGGAGAACCTTTAATGGTTTCGGTTGCCCCGCCAGGGTCGGCGGAGCCCGGGAACCCGATGCTGGCGATCTGCATGAACTATAGTTCGGCGATCTTTATATTTCGGTACTCGCACTTCATTTCTACTTTACCGTGAATCTGAAGCCCCAAGGGAGCCGCGCCAGAGAATTTCGGGTTGGTATATTCCGAGGCCTTTTTGTCGTTGATCCAACAGGTAAACGTGTCCCCCTTGGCTTGAATGCGGAACTTGTTCCACTCACCTTCGGGATGCAACAGTTTTTTGGCTTCTTTGGCCTGGCCAGCCTCAGGGTAGCCAGCTGTATAAAACGATCCGGTCATATCCACCCGCAGGCTACCTGACACACCGAGTTGCAGTTGCAGTTTCGGTTCTCGCATTTCAATACCAGTGTCCACACCGCGATCCGTGGTTGCCTTCCAGCGGGCTTCGAATTCCAGCACAAAATCTTTGTAGGACTTCTCCGTCCATAAGTAATGACCCTTTTGTTCTGCGTTATTCTCGCCAACCAACACTTCATTCTCGATGCGCCAAAATTCTGCCGCACCATCCGACTTGAAGTTGGTGAAATCCTTGCCATTGAACAGTGGTTTCAAAACTGGGTCTTGAGCGCGACCAACACTTGTAATCCAAGTGACGACAGCCATGGCGAGCAAGAATTGACCTAAAGGCTTCATGGTTAGAACTCTACTTTAAATTGGAAACTGAGGGGGTTGGGAGGGTAAAGGTTACCAAATTGTGTTAGGTTTGAGTTAGGACTGAAAGATCGTTAGTGCTGTCCGAAAATCGCTCCGTCTCAACGCCCACGCAATTCAGCATGGTCAACAGCAGGTTGGACAGGGGCACCTCTTCGCCTAGGCGCAAATAGCGTCCGTGCTTCAATCCCAAGTTGGCACCGCCAGCCAGCAAAAGGGGATAGTTGCGGTTGTTATGCGTATTGCTGTTGCTGCTGCCATAGAGCACAACGGAATTGCTCAGGATTGAGCCGTCTCGTTCGGTTGCAGCGGCCAATCGCGACAGAAAGTACGAAAGCTGTTCCACCATCAACCGGTCCCAAGGTCCCAATGCTTCTGCGCCGCCAGGCTTATTCCAATCGTGTGCCAGCGAGTGCAAGGAGCTTTTGAATCCTTCTAATTGAGGAAACTTTCCAGCCTTTGATGAAGCATCCGCCATGTTGGTAATTTGGTAAGTTGCTACTCGCGTTGAATCGGTGCGAAAGGCTAGATAAATCAAGTCGTACATAGTGCGGATGTAGGTCAATGGCGCTTTATCGTCCGCATCCAAGTGCAATAGATCGCGTTCCTCATCTCGCAACTCAAGCCTTGGTATCTCCAGCCACTTCTGCGAGCGCTCGACACCTTGCTCAATCTGTCGCACGGATGACAAATACTCGTCTAACTTTTGCTGATCCTGCTGTCCCAGTTTGAGCCGAATCGATTTAGAGTCTGCCAACACGCGATCGAGCATCTTAGCTTTACTCCGCAGCAATTTATGCTCGGCAATCGAGTCCTGGTCGCCAGCCCCGAAGAATCGATTGAAGATTTGCTGCGGCTGGTTTAAGGCTGGTATTGGCCGACCTTTGATATCGTAAGAAAGTGTGCTCGAGCGTGTTGGTTCGCCGACACCGCCATCTGTGGACATCACTAGGCAGGGGAAGCGAGTTTTGTCGCGCAATACTTCTGCCGCAAGCTGGTCTGCCGAAACCGTATTTTGCAGAAACTTATTATGCAACAATGCGCCAGTAAGAAAGGTATCGCCAGTATCGTGAGCACCCATCTTTCGGCCCATGGGGTGCGACAAGCCCCCCAGCACTGTTAGCTTGTCTCGCAGCGGTTCCAACGGTTGCAACGTATGCGAGACTTCGTAGTTGGCTCCTTCCGATGTGGGAAACCAACGACACCTTGCGTCCTCGCTGTCTTCCTTAGGAAGACTAACGCCAAAGCCAAAGTACATCGAGCAGAATCTCTTTGCGGTGATCGCCGTCGTGGTTGACGAATCGTTACCCATGCATTCCAACCACGGCAAGCCCAGCGAAATACTTGTCCCCAACAGGCTGCTGCCTCGCAAGAATGTTCGACGATCAAGATGCCACGACTTAGCGGTCATGTTGATTCCTCCCAAAAGTTGAACCTCGAAAGAGGTCGCTAGCTACGATAATCTTTAATAAATCTCGCATTCGATAACCACTGTCAGCAAATTGTTTCTCCAACTCCAGCGTGGCTGCATGGTCCATCACATCGAGTGGCCGTCCAAGTGCATACGTTAACAAACGCGACAGCACAGACCTTGCAAATCTATCGCTGAGATCACAGCCTAACCTTTCTTTGAGCTGCTCTGGACCTGCCAGCTCAAATCCATCGGAAAAAATATCCTTGGCGACAATCGGTGACTTCACAAACTCTTCGCCCCGGCTAACACGCAACTCTTCGCGCCACAGTCCAACTGCGTCAAAGTTTTCTAAGGCGATGCCCCACGGGTCAAGATCTTGATGGCAGCTGGCACACGTTGGATCATGGCGATGCACTTCCAATTTTTCTCGGACAGACAACTGCTGAAAACTAGAGTCAATGGCGTCCAGGCCGGGGACGTTGGCAGGCGGTGGACGGGGTGGGTCATTTAATAGGCGATCCCGTATCCAAACAGCTCGTCGCACAGGATGCGAGTCCGTACCGGTCGAACCGGCCAGCAAGAAGCCCGCCTGTCCAAGAAGTCCTCCCCGATGGTGCGATGGAGGAAATCGCACTCGTCGCAACTGGTTACCCAATACGCCCTCAATACCATAATGTCGGGCAAGCGATTCATTCAGCATACTAAAGTCGGCCAAAATAAAATCTTGAGCACTGTAGTTAGAACGAACCATTTCCGCAAAAAACTCGCGGCTCTCTTTGACCATTTCAGTCTTTAGGGCCGCATCAAAGTGCGGATAGAAGTCTTTATTGACCTCCACGCCTTGGATCAGGTCGAGACCAAGCCACTGGTCGGCGAATTGTTCGAAAAACGCCGATGATTTTGGATTGCGCAGCATCCGCTCGACTTCCGCTTGGAGAATCTCAGGTTGCGAAAGCAAGCCATTTGCCGCCAGGTCAAACAACCTCGCATCTGGCATCGAACTCCACAAAAAATAGGATAACCGGGAAGCCAACACCCAATTATCTTCCCCAGTCGATTTTCCATTCTCCGATTTTCCATTATCGGCTTGCGTCTGGTCTGTGCCTGGAACGAACAGAAATCCCGGCTGAATCAATATAAAGGCTAGCGTCTCACGAAGTGCGTCTTCAAACTTCGGAAAATCACTCCGGACCTCACTGTAAAACTTCATCAGCGACCGCAACTCACTGTTCGATAACGGCCTGCGAAAAGCTCGCTGTGCAAATCTTGTGACAATCTGGCGAACATCGGAGCGTTTGGGTTCTCCGTTGCTCCCGATTTCTGTGACGATGTTTGCGTGCTGGGCAGGTGGCCAAGTATCGAAAACCGGTCCATGAAACTCGACGCTTTGCACTCGCAACAACGGCAAGTGCGGCTCTGCGGGATAAACTAATTTTTTGCCATCGGTTTTCACGCCCTTGGGCAACGGCGAACCGTCGTCATAGGTGTTGCGCAGGCGGACTACCAAGCCAGGAAATTTCCCTTGCCCTCGTACCGGTAAAGGGAAATCCTGGATGTTTCCTCTGAATTCGTACACCTGCTCGCCCGGTGTGCTAATCTCGACAACAGGAAACTCACGAAAAAGAATCTGGGTATCTGGTCGATAACCGACGGCCACTTCCAGGAGTGGGAAGCCACAATGGGGCATCAGCTCCACAGACACGCTCACCCGTACCAGAAATTCACCCTGCTCAGGATACGCGGATTCAATCCGCGCCAAAAATTGTTGCTGCCTCCCTAGCTCGCTAGAAATATGGGTCTCGCCATGCCAAGCGGAAACATTCGAACGCTCAAACCGATGGTGGAATTCTGCTGGCCTCGCATGGGAAACGATCACTCTTTGCAGGGCATTGCGGGCACTGTCCAGATAGGCATCTAAGTGCACCGGAGTCAATTCGAGCAGTCGGCTATCGTTGGTGAATCCATCTGGTGAGATGGGGTCCGCAGGCAAATCGCGGGCAAAATCCATTTCGATCCCCAACAGGTCGCGCATCGTGTTCTGATACTCGACACGCGTCAACTTGCGGCGCGGCGGTCGAGTAACGCTTGACGATTTGACGTACTGCTGAATCTCGCCGTCAACCCAATTCACCAGCCATCTACGCTCGTCGGCGGTAAGCTGTTTGGCGTCTGGCGGCGGCATGGCTTCATCCCGGATCGCATCCAGCACGCGCTGCCATTTTTCGGCGGTCACAGGGTCATTCTGAAAATTAGTATTGATGAGATCCAACCGGAAATCAGCCTCGGCCTCCTGCTCGCCATGGCATGAAAAACAATTGGAACGCAACAGTGCGGTTGCTCTACTGACTGGAGAGTCTCCTTGAGGCTCTCCAGCAAACAGTCGCCCACTGACATGATTCCCACACAGAACTAACCACAGCACTGGGACATAGCACAATACTTGCAACAGGCTGTTGGCGCGAATGACCATGCGTTGGCGACGATTTGAAGTAGGAAGTAGGAGGGCAAGTGAGTGGGATGTCTGATTATAGGACTCCCAGATTGCCGATACAAGCTTTAAGTCAATAAGCTGTATGTGACAACTCCCACCATGTCGCCGATGGGGCTACTGATTGCCGATGCAAAACAAGTGAGTATCACCACGAATGTAAATTCGCCCCTGGCTGATGGCGGGGCGAGGCATTGCATTGTTCCAGCAATGAATTGGTCGCTTTGACCTTTAATTCGGGGCCAGATTCGACGACGGTAGTCATGCCGTCGCGATCCAGAAAATACACGTGACGCTCGTTGGCGACCAACGATGCATTAAACGCTCCCGACAATCGTCCTTGCCATATGCGTTCGCCACTTATTGAATCAAAACTGCTGGCTGTGCCTCGGTCATCGGCCACAAAAAGTTGGTGGCCAATCAGCACGGGGGATGGCACGTAGCATTTCACATACTTGTCGATGTGCCAAGCGACGTGCGACTTAGTAACGTCGCCGAAACCATTCGGACGAATGGCCATGACGTGGTGCGTCGGAAAGCCAGCTGCCAACATGACTCGCTCCCCATCGAAAACCATCGATGCGACGAATTGTTCGGTCGGTCCTTCAACATTCCAAATCAATTTGCCAGTGGATACATCGAATCCAGCCACATGGCTGCTGCCTGCCAACACCAATTGATCGCGGTCGTCGATTCTCCGAATTATAGGTGTGACATAGCTCCGTATCCCGTGCGCTCTTTGCGTCCGCCACACCTCTTGACCGGTCATCTTATTGTAAGCGACCAGATAGCTACTACCGTCGTGATCTCCATTCAAGATTACCAGATCGCCATAGAGTACGGGCGAGCTACAGAATCCATGGGCGCTGACAAAGTCTCCAACTGTTTTTTGCCAGAGCATCTGTCCATTGAAATCGACCGCTGAAAGCACGATCTTGCCAGGTGTGATGTCGCGATAATTGGTCCCTACATTTGGAGCCGGTACGAGCGTCTTACCATCCACTTGCAGAAAGGGCACATAGATCAACTGCCCATCGGTCGCCGGTGTACCGGAAGCAAAGCTATTGAGTTTATGCAGAGTTTCCAGCGGCGAATGCAGTACGTCGCTCTGCCACAACTCTTCGCCCGAGGCAGCATCCAAACAGAGGAGCAATCGCCGCTGCTCGGATGCCAGGCAGGTAGTTACAAACACACGATTTTTCCAAACGATAGGCGACGAATGTCCTGTGCCTGGTAGTTTGGCTTTCCACAGAATGTTCTTGCCCGAAGCAGCGTCCCACTCAACCGGTAACACCCGATCCATACTAGAACCGTCGCCGCGCGGCCCGCGCCAACCGGGCCAGTCTTCCGCCAAACTGTCTTTCGACGCGGCTAGCTCAAGCAGCACGAATAATGACCAGGTGCACGAAAGTCGAATGAACCGACGGGACCAACACACGGCATTTGTCATAATACGGTGACTCGCGAATCTACTTCGTGAGGGCCAATGGTGTAGGGAAAGGGAGCTGCAGGTTTCTTTAAGATCTTAATCGCAAAGCGAGGATATGTGTTCAACGCAAAGCAAGCTTTAAATAAATGGCTCTTTCTTGTAGACTGTTATGGGAACCAGATTTCTTATCAGTAGATCTTCGCAGTTTGGTACTTTCTCTGCCATTCTCGCGGGCTGCTCCCCCCAAGGTGTCATATGACTGCGCAAACTGTTCGTCCCAGCTCCAGCCTTGCTAACGTGAAGTATGAAATTCGCGGCACGTTGGCGCGTCGCGCCCATGAAATGGAACGCATGGGATACGACATTATTTCGTTGAATATCGGCAATCCGGGTGCATTCGGTTTTCGCACGCCAGAATCGATGCGCTTGGCCATGTTGGAAAACCTGAATCTCAGCGAAGGCTATTGCCATCAAAAAGGCATCTTTCCCGCCCGCGAAGCGGTGGTGATGCAGCAACAGAGTCGCGGTGTGCGCGGCGTCACTGCCGAAGAAGTGATCATCGGCAATGGCGTGAGTGAACTGATCGATCTCTGCCTGCGGGGTTTACTCAATGCGGAGGATGAAGTGCTGGTGCCCAGTCCCGACTATCCGCTTTGGACTGCAGCAGTCAATCTTAATCGCGGTCGCGCGCTGCATTATCCATGCCGCGTTGAGAACGGTTTTGTACCCGATGTGAAAGATATCGAGGCGATGATCACCAGTCGCACTCGAGCGATTGTAGTTATCAACCCCAACAACCCTACCGGGGCCGTCTATCCACTTGCAACTTTAAAAGCCATTGCCGAGCTGGCAGAGAAGCATCACCTGGTTGTCTACGCAGATGAAATTTATGACCAGATCCTCTATGGCGAAGCCTGCTTCACGCCCATGGCTACACTGGTGCATAACACTTTGTGTGTCACCATGTCCGGCCTATCCAAGGTGTATCGCGCTTGCGGCTATCGTGTCGGCTGGGCGGTGTTTTCTGGAGACATCGAACAAGGACGCGACTACTTGAGCGCAGTTGAGTTGTTGTCTTCGTTGCGTTTGTGCTCGAACGTGCCTGGTCAGTGGGCCGTGCAAACTGCCCTGGGTGGCTACCAAAGTATCAACGAGCTGATACGTCCCGCTGGCCGCCTGTATGAAAGTCGCCAAGCGATTTTGAATTGCGTTCGCAACAGCAAATACTTGGATGTTTGCCCGTCGAACGGGGCGATTTATGATTTCGTCAGGATCAAGTCCGACATGCTGCCTGAAGTGGATGACCGGCAGTTTGCGATGGACCTGCTCGAGCACAAACACGTACTGATTGCGCCGGGTTCCAGTTTCAATGTTCCCTATCGAGATCACTTCCGTATCACCCATCTGCCACGCGCGGAGGTGATCCACGATGTATTTGCGCGCATGGAAGAGTTGCTTGACAGCTATGCGAATTGTCAGCAACCGGAGTCCCGGGCGGCTCCCGCACTGCGGGCAGTTTGATGCTTTGCAGCCGCGTTTGTTTTATTTAACGCGTAGGGACGCGAGTCTGTCCTGCGGACGTTAGCCGCGATATCTGGCTGCATCGAAAGCAGCCCAGATGTGTATAATCCAGCCGAGCAACACAAGCCACAGCACAGTCCCGGCCAGGAAGAAGATCGCGGCAGCTAACAAGCGGCCCTGAACCAATTGCCCCAGACCTGGATAAAAAAAACTGGCGATGCCTGAGATCACATTAGCTGTTGATTGCGGCTGTTCCAAGAATTCCACCTCACACCTCTCTTGCAATAACTAACGTTCTCCAACACACAAGAACATATTCGTGTGGGACTAGCCAATCTTGGCTACCCGACCTGAAATCCAGCCACAAGCTCTCGCCAGTACCGCAGACGCCGGGGCTCACTCCGCTACAGGTCGCAGGTAGCTAAAGGCAAAGCGGCGACCTTTGTAGAATGCGACAGGGTTCAATTCGTCGTCCCCACTAGAAATGCCACCTGGTTGGAGACTGTCGTCGTTTACCTCTATCCCCAGAAAGATGAGTCCCGGAGTGCCTTCGCGGGTGATTACCAAGAACGAGGCTGTCGCCAAATGGTCGACAAAATTCTTGCCTTGGTGAAAAAGGTAGTTCTCCACCGGCCGCCCTTCTTCTTCGATTAGTTCCTCCAGCGTAATGCTGCTGAAACTCGTCTTCCAGCGACTTTTGTCCAGCTCCCAGGCTTGCATACCCAAAATCTTAATGGCGTAACAAGTCTTGCCGACTTGGGTATGCACTTGGGTCCCCAGCAGGTCAAAGCCTTGTTCTGTGGCCCACTGCTCAACTTCCTGTAAAGGGATCTCGTCAGGCGGCAGGTCATGCCATGGAGTTGGCAGCGGACTAACCCGCCCTGTGTCGAAGTCAAAAGCGATCCGCTTGGCACCCTTGGTGGCCATCGACTCGAGTATCCAATTGCTATGACTCTCGTCGGATTTATAGCGAGCGTCTGGTTTCAGAGCAGCAGCCTTGGCGTCGAGGACCAGCTTGGGTAATCCAACGACATGAAAAGCTTCGGGCACCCCATGCTTATCGGCTTTGGTCTCCCACCAAACTTCCCAAGCCAGAGCCTGTTGATTAAACATGGCTTGTTTCATTCGGCGTTGAGTATCGGTTCCATCCAAGAAAATGTGAAAGAGTTGCTCATCGTTGAGCTGCTGATTGGTCAGTTTATGGAGCGCCCCGAAGACTTCACGAACGGGACGAGCGAAACTGTAGAAAGGAGCGTCATCCCGTTGTCCCAGATCGAATTTGTGCGCAAATTCTCTGAGCTGCTTGTCTTCTGCAATCAGGCCCATGTCCGAGCCGGGTGGCAGCAGCGTCTTGGGGATCGCGCGAATTAGAGCGGGAACCGCCCGCCAGTCATTGATGGCTCGCAGAGTAAACCCCATGCAACGCATCATCATGTTGTCTTGGGTCGCATCTAATTCATCGCACAGCTCAGGGACAGCCGCAGGCCCGAGTTCGACAATCTGCATAAGCGTTCGCAGCCAAGGCTCCTGAAATTTATCCTGGTTTGAATTCTGCTCCTCCAAGTGATCGTGCAAGCGCGACAGAGGTGTATTGCCTCGTTGACGACTCGGTTGGAATGCCGGGTCCTTGGGCGTCGACTTGGCGGCTGGACGATCGGCAGCGAGCTGCTCAGCACGGCCGCTTATCAGGTCCAGCTCCAACTCCTGGCCGTCATTTACTTCGATCCACGTCGAACTCTTGGCGCCCATCACATAGATGTAATTCTTGCCTGGCGCAACGCGGATTCGAAACGACCCATCCTGCTCAAGCGTAGTCGATGTCACCGCAGCTCCACTCCTAGGTCGAGCTGGGCCGTAGTGCGCCACGCGTAGTTTCCCAGCGGATTCGACCGGCTTTCCTGTTTGGGCGTCGATGTAATGTCCGTGCACGATCGCCCCTTCAACCATATCGATATCTGCGCCAGTCGCGGTTTTGCCGTTGACTGCTGCAATCGAATCAACGGCAATCGGCATACGATCCCCTTTTTCCGCCCAAATGTTGTAACGATCCGCGGTCATCAATAAGCGATACTGCCCGTCTTCATCGCTACGAGTTTGAAACCAACCGTGCTCACCGACTCCTTGGGCCGACACCAACGCGTGAGGCACCGGCATTCCCGTTACCCGATCCATGATTCGTCCTTCCACAATAGCGGGCGCGGCGAGCTGCACGTTCACTATGGCCGGAACAGAATCGAACTCAGCTCTAGTGCTGGCGAAATTCGCATGGGCCACAATTAACGGGTGGCGCGTCTTTGACTTTTGTATTTTCGATAGATCGTCGATGCGGTATTTGCCTTTACTATCCGTGCGCGTCGCTTGAACTCCGATAATGGGCGCAAAGCGCGTCGGTATATAAACGAATGGCACTTAGTTAACGTTTCAGTCGTTGCTGGATTTCTTGTTTCGCAATGTGTCTCGGCTGGGTGAGTAGGTCGTAAGCTCCGTCGCGTCTCTTCCGCTGCCGGGGTTCGAA
>JBGSTP010000078.1:0-19896 GCA_041736515.1 Pirellulaceae bacterium | reverse complement strand
CCCTTCGTGCAGCTAGCAACCGGCAATCCCTTACCTCTAACCAATGGTGTGTGTCAGATCAAGTCTGGTTCTTTACAGCATAGTCAACATTTTGAAACGATGTCTATAAAGTGACGGTGACTCTACAATCTCACACGGACGACCAGAAATACTTTTGACGAAATTGTGCGTAATGATCGCGGTAAGCGACTGTTTGTTCTGTTGAACCAATTGTCAAAGAATCGACGATGTCCTCAATGGTCGTGATTGAGACACATTGTGTTTCAGGGAGCAGTGCTTTCGTCAAAAATGTGTTCGCATGCCGTTTGGCGACCTTGTTAGCGTTGGGCATTACCAACAGTACCCGATCCTGTGTTGAACTACATAGCGAGATGTTTCTTAGCAGTTGGTAGTTTTTGAAGAACGCTTCCTCTTCCAAATACTCTGGTTTAACCATTCCTCGCAACCGGGGAGCATAAATTTCCTTCAGCTTCTTTGTCCGCGCTTCATTCGCTTTGTCTTTTCCAAAATCTGTTTCGGTGTATTTCGCTTCAATAAAAATTTTGCAGCCAGATTCGAGGGTAATGTACAAGTCAACATTTGTACCCTCTTGTGAGTCTAGTACGGCTTCAAATCGCCATTCCTTTATCGGAGAGCCGCTGCTTGAAAGGATATGTGCAAGTCTCGACCTACTCGCACTGCACTCTACGAGTGCAGGAAAAAACAAATTGAACGCCATCGCTTGCGACGAATTTAGGTGGTGAAAGTCCGATTGGAGTCTAATGGCGTTTGCGTCTATGAATTCCCACATAGCGCCCTGGTATGGTAAAAGCAAATTCTCCTTCCGCCTGACTATGGGCAAAATGTGCTCGTACTCGCGTTTGTTATTTGACCAAATGCCATTTTCAGAAATCCCCAAAACGGATGCTTTGTAATTGGCAAGGTGTTTCTTCGCATCATTTGCAAACTTCACGAGTCTCTCCTGTCTAAACCACATGACTGCTGCTGACGATTGTACTGAGATCTTGATTGCTGGGATGCCACACGAATAAACATTTGATTGCATTTTTCGGCTCCTCTCCGTCAAGTTGCGACGCATTGGGGTATTCCTACAAATAGAGGGAAACATCTTCAACCGAGGGTCGAGATTGATCATGGCCGAGAACCTTGACGACAACATTCGCGAGAACGCGCAAGGGCCAGCCAAAGTCACCGGCGACGCTGGTAGCGTCGAGCAGCATAAGCTCTCCGAGCAGATTGCCGCCGACAAGCATCTGGCCAGCAAGGAAGCAGTGAGTAACTCCCAGCGTGGACTCAGGTTCAATAAGTTGGTTCCCCCAGGGGCGGATTAAGCCTTCGCCCCTTTTCTGGTTATGGCTGTCGGGTACGACAAAACGGAATAGACACGGATGTCCTTCAAAAACCTCTTGTCATGGATACTGAGCAATCAACCGCAGCGTGCTTTACGCACGCAAGCGGCTGGACGCTCGACCCGACAGCCATTCTCTTTTCGCCGATTGTTAGCCCGCTACGATGCGGCCGTCACCACCAGTGACAATGTTCGGCATTGGGCTGCCGCCGATGGTCTCTCGGCTAATTCAGCCAACAACTCTGATGTCCGCCGCACGCTCCGCAACCGTTCTCGCTATGAAATCGCCAACAACAGTTATGCTCGCGGCATTTCACTGACGCTGGCCAATGATTGTGTTGGTACGGGTCCACGCCTGCAGATGCTTACCGCCAATGCCAATGCGAACCGAATCGTAGAGCAAGAGTTTTTTGCTTGGGCGGATGCAATTGGTCTGCCGGAGAAACTACGAACGATGCGGCTGGCCCGTGTTGGTGATGGTGAAGCCTTTGGATTGTTAACGAATAATCCCAAGATCGATGCCCGCGTACAACTCGACCTGCGGTTGGTTGAAGCCGAGCAAATTACGTCTCCAACTCTAGCGTTGGATAGAAATCGCTATGTGGACGGTATTCAGTTCGACGTCTACGGCAATCCGATATCCTACGACGTCCTACGCGTGCATCCCGGTGACGATCAGCTATCGTTGACAGACGAATATGACACTGTCTCAGCAACGGACGTGATTCATTATTTCCGCTGCGATCGACCAGGCCAACATCGAGGCGTTCCCGATATCACACCCGCCCTACCGCTTTTTGCGCAGCTTCGTCGTTTCACACTGGCGGTACTGGCCGCAGCAGAGACAGCCGCAGACTTCGCTGGCATTCTTTACACCGACGCGCCGGCGGGCGGCGAAGCTGACTCAGCGGAACCATTCGAGCACATCGAACTTGAGAAACGCATGCTCCTGACTATGCCTGGCGGATGGAAGATGAGCCAGCTCCACAGTGAACAACCGGCCACAACTTTTAGGGAGTTTAAGCATGAAATACTGAACGAAATCGCCCGTTGTTTGAACATGCCTTTCAATGTGGCCGCAGGTAATTCATCAGGTTACAACTATGCCTCAGGCCGCTTAGATCATCAGACCTATTTCAAGTCCATCAGAGTCGATCAGGCTCAGATGGCAAGAATCATCCTCGATCGTATTCTGATCGCTTGGCTCCGCGAAGCCGTCTTAATCGAAGACTATCTCCCGTCATCGCTGCGAACTCTCGATTCCACTTTTGAACATCAGTGGTTCTGGGACGGACACGAACACGTTGATCCGGCCAAAGAAGCCAACGCTCAGAAGATCCGCCTCGCCAGTCATACGACAACTCTGGCCCATGAATATGCGCGGCAGGGGCGTGATTGGGAGGCGGAACTCAAACAACGCGCCAAGGAAGTGGCGCTGATGCGTGAATTAGGACTGCCCGATAGCAATACTCCCGTTAGTACTTTCTCCAACAAGGATGTGACGCATGTCCAAGACATTCAAGTCAGCGAAGCCGCTTGAAGTGGAAGCAGACTCAGTTCCCAATAGTCTCCGTATTGTCTGCGATGAAGGTACCTCGGTAACTTTGCAAGCCGCAGCCGCTGTGGAAGAAGGCAAGCCTGCTCTCCGCAAGTTCTCGATGGTAGCTTATACCGGCGGAGCGATGATTTTGGGCGGCTGGCAGTATCCAGTGGTGGTTGATCTGGCCGGCATGCGCGTCACTCGCAAGAGTCGCCCGATTCTCAAAGACCATGATCGGGGCAGCATCGTTGGTCATACCGAAGACATTGGAGTCGGCGATACGACGCTGAGCGTAGCGGGTGTTATTTCTGGTGTCGGTTCCACCGCCCATGAAGTCATCGCTACCAGCGAGAACGGTTTTCCGTGGCAGGCGTCCCTGGGTGCGAGCGCTGATCGCGTGGTTTTCATTCCAGAGGGTAAAACCGCCCGCGCCAACGGTCGCGACTTTGATGGGCCAGTGTACATCGCCCGCAAATCAACGCTCGGGGAAGTGAGTTTCGTTGCTCTGGGCGCGGACGACGACACGGAAGCACGTGTGGCTGCAGGTCGTGTGAAGGATGACGAACTCGATGGCGATGAAGATGATCGGGACGAAGATGGGACACCTGATCCTGTGAATGCCAGCCTTCAATTTGGTAACGCGCAGCCGAAACGCACGTCACCCCTGCAACAGATGCGCTCTGAAGCCGCTGGTGAATCGCGTCGCATTGCCGGTATTCGCAAGCTGTGTGCGGGCGAACATACCGAACTTGAAGCTCGAGCCATTGAAGAAGGCTGGAGTCTTACCAAGACGGAGCTTGAAGTGCTGCGCAACGTACGACCAAAAACTCATATTCATGGCTCTCAACAAACGCCGGCCTATTCACAGCGAGTGCTCGAAGCGGCTGCTTGCATGTCCGTAGGTATCACGGAGCAAGATCTACTGGCCAGCTATGGCGAGCGGACCATGGACGCCGCTCGCCCACTTCGTCACATCGGATTCAAAGAACTGGTGTCTGAATGCGCGCGGCTTGAAGGACACGATGTGCCACGCGTGTTCGGCGACGGGACAGCTACCATCCGCGCAGGTTTTTCCACGTTCGCACTGCCGGGCATCCTGGAAAACGTGATGAACAAGACGATGCTGGCTGCATACGAGAGCACACCTATCGCCGCCTTCGACCTTTGCTCCATCGGATCGGTGAGTGACTTTAAAGAAATTTCTCGTTATCGCTTGCTAGGTACTGGTGGCTTTGAACAAGTGGCTGCCGATGGTGAATTGAAGCACGGCAAGCTGTCCGAGCAGAAATACACCAACAAGGCTGATACTTACGGTCAGATGCTGCTACTTTCTCGGCAAGATATCATCAACGATGATCTGTCTGCGTTTATGGACATTCCACGACAGATGGGGCGTTCTGGTGCAGAAGTCATCGATCACTTGTTCTTCACACTATTGCTGGCCAATCCCAACAACTTCTTCAGCGTCGGCAATAGCAACTTTCTAAGCGGTGTGGATACAGCCTTTGGCCCCGATAGCTTAACGGTGGCCAAGACCACATTCCGTAAACAGAAAGCTGGCCCAGGCACCAATCCACGCGATCAGAAGCCGATCAATATTCGTCCTGAGTTCCTAGTCGTACCGGTGGAAATTGAGACCGATGCGGAATTGCTGATGGGTTCAGCGCAGTTGATGATCGACGCCTCCGGTACCAAGACTAAGATCCCAGTGGATAACCCACATCGCAATAAATACAAAATCATTTCCGCGCCGCACTTGTCGGATTCGTTTTACACCGGCAATAGTGGCAAGGCTTGGTACCTGTTCGCCAATCCCAATGTGCTCCCCGCCTTCGAAATCGTGTTTCTGAATGGTCGAAGGGTACCGGTCATCGAACGCATCGAAGCGCAACCCAACATGCTGGGTATGGGGTTCCGAAGTTTTCTGGATGCAGGAATCCGTGAGCAAGATTCGCGCGCCGCCGTGAAAGTGAAAGGTGAATTATAGCCATGATTCAGTGCGACCAACTCAAGTTGAGCTATTTGCCGATCGAGCGTACGGGCAGTCAAAGTATCGAAACGCTGCTGCGTTCATTGGACAGCACCACGCATCACACCGGCAACCATCGCCACGGACTGGATACAGTACCCGATGGCTATGCGTTCATGGTCTCGACTCGCGATCCAGCCGAACGTTTGGCGTCCTACTTCACACGTGGAAAGCGAGATGTCGAGGAGTTCGGGTTCGGCAAATATTACTCGACCTTTAAAGAATACGTTCGTTGGTTGGTGGCGACCAAGGAAATGCCATTCCTGGATGATATCGCGGGGGCGTTGTTCTCACCCCGCTGCAAACTGATCAATGGCCGGTTGGTCACGCAACCAAGGCAACAGACCTTTTACTTGAGCCAAGCACCCACTCCCGACTACACGATTCGGCATGCGACTTTTGAAGCGGACGTGCGCAGGCTTCCGTTTGTAAGTGCGGAAACAGTTGTCCCACACGTGGATGACACTGCTTGGGACTGGGATTCGCTGGCCTTCGATGGTCTGGCAACACTCGTAGCACAGTGGGAGCAAGTTTAACGATGCTTTTGTTTATGGATGGATTTGATCTGTATGCACCGAGCGGAAACATCGCTAGCCTAGTGGGCAACCACTGGATACAGGCGTTCAGCGATGGGCCTGGACTGGCGGTAGCCGCAGGACGCTATGTGAATAGCAAAGGGGTCCTATTCGGCTCGGGCGGCAAAGGCTGGTCGGGACTGACCAGTCCTGTGGGCGGTTTCGGAGCAGCTACCAAACTGATCGTGGGCTTCAATTTCAAGTATGCCAACGGAGTCAGTTCTGAAGTCAACTTTCGCTTCTTCTCAAAAGATATGGGGCAGATTGGCTCTGACTACAACAACATCCGCTTCTTGTCCTGGGGCGCCGATCGACGGGTGATTCTGCGGCTCAACACGGCCGAGGTTGGTAGCTTCGCAATCACACCGGAACAGTGGTATCACTGCGAACTGGTTCTTTTCAAGACGAGCGACACGCATTTTTCAGCACAGCTATTCATCGATGACAACCAAGTGGTGAGCAGTGGTGCTACCCCCGTTCAGACTTCGCCGAAGAACTTTTGGTTTCAGGGGATGAATGCCAACCTGCTGACCATCGACGACTTCTACATCCTGAACGATGTGGCTAGTGGAAACATGCCAGTCGATAAACTCGGCTCAAACGCACGTATCGAGACGCTCTTTCCAACGCAACCCAAGAACGGTGTCGACGTATGGGTACCGACGGGCGCTGCCAACACGGCTGACGCTGTCAATGATGTCCCCTACTCACTAACGAAATTTGCAGCGACTCCCAACGCAGACTCCGTGCAAGAGTTCAGCTTTCAGCCACTGACGAACATCATCGCTGCCAAAGGCAGCCAGCTCCGAACGGTGGCCAAGGGAATCACCGGTGCTCAGCTCAAACATGTGGTCAACGGAACCGTTGTGGACACGAAGGCGCTGACTGGTGGCTACACCAACTACTCGACTATCGTCGACCTAACCGCTTCCCAGATCAATAGCCTTACCGCTGGAGTTTCGAGCTAGTGGAGCTGTCACTGGTTGGTCTGGAATCGCTTGGTCAAAGCACCCAGCCACCGGTGGCATGGATTAATAAGCAGGCCGTTGAAACATTAGGAAGGAGTTCACTACCACCGGTCGATTGGGTCAGTCAAACCGCCCTCGAAACTCTTGGACGCAGCGTACTGCCTTTGGCGAAGTGGATTGCTCAAGCGGAGTTGGAGACGCTCGGTTTGAGCCAAGTCCCCAGGACCCATTGGGCAGCCCGAGTCACGGTAGAAAGCCTTGGAGTCAACTTATTGCCACTGACGCACTGGTCGATTCAATCGACCTGGGAAGCGTTGGGGCTAACAACCTTACCGCTAACGCACTCGCTGGCACGAGCGGCAATTGAATCGATCGGGCTAAGTGAAGCAGCGAGAACCCACTGGACAAGCCAAACCCTTGTTGAGCAACTTGGCTTGAATGTTCGAAGTTGGCAATCGCAAACAGCCATAGAAACGATCGGCACTTCAACACTACCCAGTACCACTTGGAACCTACAAACCGCAATCGAATCACTCGGCTTAAGTGAACAACCCACGAGTCACTGGCTCGGAGTTTTCGCTGTCGAGCAACTTGGGCAGGATCAACGCAATTGGATCTGCCAAACAACCTACGAAACGCTCGGCCTGTGCCAGCCACCCAACAATCACTGGATAAAGCAAACAGTAAGCGAAGCGCTGGGCCTGGCCATATTACCACCGAACCATTGGCAATCGCAACTAACGCTCGAAGCCCTCGGACTTAGCGAACTGCCTTCAATGGTATGGCTGGCAGTGAGCAACCTGGAAACACTGGTCGGTAACTTCCAAAACGAACTGGTTCAACTGGCGCTCGAGTCGCTGGCTCAGCCAAGTGACCTTCCCTCAACTCAAGCATGGAGCAATGACGTGGCACAGTTCATACAAGATGGCTCAGCAATTGACTTCACGCCTGCCACCGATCTCTCGGCGGGAGCCGTCGTCGCTGTGGGTGACCTGGTTGGGATTACGAAGCGCGACATCAAAGCGGGCGAACTCGGCGCACTGGCCGTGCGAGGCGTGTTCGATGTCGACAAGGTAGCCAACCAAGCGATCACGCTCGGGCAACTCGTGTACTGGGACAACACCAATCAAAAAGCCACGGTCGCTGCTAGCGGCAATAAGTTACTGGGCAAAGCCATCCTGGCTGCCGTGGCTTCCGCTGCAACCGTCCGGATCCTGCTCATTCAAGGCTAGTTGTCAACAAAAGTAGTGGGAGTAACGCACTCATGGCTTGGTTCTGGTTTGTAATGTTCGTGCTGAGTCTTGGCGTCAACGCTGGACTATTAGCCATTCGAACAGAATGGGTCCATATCGCCTGGGATGCCACCCATTGGTGTGCCAGCCAATTGTTCCGTCGTAAACCTATGCTTATAGCCTTCGCTGTGGGCGTACTGGGAATTTCATTGGTTGGCTGCGATGCACCCGTTCGTGTGCGCGGACTGTCAGCGCCGTCCGTCGAGCAGCCACCTGCCAATCTGCCTTCAGAGCTACACCAGCGCAACTGGACCGGACCGCAGGGCCAGGGAAGCTGCGTTCACGCTTCACTTACCAATCACCTGCGCTGGCTTAATGAGATCGAGCTCGCCCAGCGCTGGAAAAACACTTACAGCGACGGCGAATGGGAATCGCGGCTCCGCGCTCGGCTGGATGCTGCCAATGTCGACTACGGTTACACGATCAAGGCGGATCCACGTTTCTTGGACTGGGCCAGTCAGACTCGGCGCGGGGCGATTCTGTGGTGGAAGCCCAGTCACTGCTGCACCTTCATGGGCTGGGTCAACCGCGATGGTCGTCAGTATGCGGCCATCTTAGATAACAACTATCCCGGTCGGTTCGAACTTACTGAGCGCGAGCAATTTATCCGTCTATGGGCTGGCTATGGCGGTTTTGCATTGTCGGTCGTCAGCGATCCAGCCAGTTCTCTTCCTTGGCGAAGCTATGAGGTGTACTGAAATGAGTGATGGAATACGCATTAAATTGAGCGTGGGACTGTTGGTGGCAGCCTTGCTGCATGCCGTTGTGCTGGTGGGGCTGTTTCAGTATCTGCACTGCGACAAGCAACAGGAAACTATCGACCCCTGGAAAGTACCGGTTGCCAATGTCAATGTGGGCAGTTCGGTGGGCGATAAGCTGAGCGAACCGCACACGGTGAACTTGCGAGCCCAGAGCGAGTTGAAGCAGCAATGCGTCGACTGTACGCCTTTGACCCGACCAACGCTCGCTCCGCAATTACCAACACGGCCGGTTGTGCTCCCCGCCAGCGCGGTACCAGCCACGCCGCCAGTCAAGGACTTTCAAATTGCACTGTTTATCGGCAGTGATGCCAAGAGCAAGCAACTACTCGATTGGTTCAATCGCGACTCGCGCTTACAGACCATGCGGCAGCGATGCGAGTTCCAGGTTTACACCGCCGATAGTCCGCTGTACCGAACACGGTACGCGCAGGATATTCCGCCGGACCAGTTCCCTGTTGTACTTCTGCAAGACAAAAGCGGTGGACACATCCATGCGGCTGGAAAGTCGATGATTCCAACTACAGTCGATAAGCTCTATGCGGACTTTCAAAAAGGCTATGAACTCTACCAGCAGGCCCGTCAGGCTCAGAAGACCGGCGCCATCAAGTCGCGTGGCTATTCGTGGGATGCAGCCATCTCACCCACCATGCAGCTACAACCTGGCGACTGCCCAGATGGCTTCTGTCCAGACGGCGGCACGAGCGATCGCTGGACACCAGGAGAGCGACTCCGCGATTTATTCAATCAAGGTCAGGCCGCCAAGGACGCTCTCCTGTGGACTTCGGCTAGCGAGATTGCGACGGTCGTACTGATCCTCGCGGCCGTCATTCTGTTGGCACTCATTGTTTGGAAAAGGATGTAACTATGACTCTTGGAATTGTGGCGGTGGTGGTGCTTGTACTCCTGGCGATCGCCTTGCTACCGTCTAAACCGCGACAAGCAATCAATCAGTTCGCCGAACGGACTGATCTCCAGCCGCCAGTGATTAACCTGCGCAGACAGCAACTCGACGAGGAAGCAGCGGCCCTTGCGGGCGAGTATCGCCGGCTGGCAGACGATGCCTGGCTAGCCGAACTCCGCAAGAAGGCTGGCGAAGCCTTCCAAGGGTCCAGCGCAGGGCTGCGATAGATGGCCGATCGGATGCAGGCTGGTCAGGCTTGGCTAGCAGCTCAGCTCAACAAGCACGCCACGCAATGCGTGGTCTACCGGCGTGGGGAACTTGAAACAGAGCTCCAAGCCACGATCGGTAAATCAACTTACCAGCAAGATGACGGCGCTGGAGCCGTTACTCGCGCCCAAGTGAGAGACTACTTGATCGATACCGGGCTCCTAGTGCTCGGTGGCGTCGCCACACTTCCCAAGGCGGGCGACAAGATCATCGAAACTGAGGACCAAAAACAATTCACTTATGAAGTCATGTCGCTGGGTAGTGATACCCCCTGGCGATACAGCGATCCGTTTCGCTTGAAACTCAGAATCCATACCAAACTCATTAATACCGAGGATGTGGACTAGTGGCAACAGTCTTGAAAGTAGCTGACGCAATCGTCGCCGAATTAAATGCCGCCGGACTGAGCCAACCCATTGTGGCGGAGCGCTCTTACGTACCCAACTTCGACCTGGAAGAGATGAAAACGCTACGAGTGTCTGTCGTTCCACGCGATGTGCAGATTACAGGACTAGATCGACATCGTGACATGCATGAAGTGAGTGTGGATGTGGCGGTTCAGAAGAAGTTCTCCAGCGGTGATCCAGCTGAGATTGACCCGTTGCTCGAATTGGTCGAAGAGATCGGTAACTTCTTCAAGCACCGACGCTTGGACAGTTTTCCGGGAGCGATGTGGATCAAGACACAGCATGCGGTGCTGTACTCACCCGAGCACTGGGAGCAACTTAGACAGTTTACAAGCCTGTTGACCTTGGTTTTTCGAATTGCCAAGTAATGCGCGTTAGAACTCAGTTCGATACCAAGCTATTAAGGAAGAAGATCGAGCAAGCCAGTTTTCGGTCATTGGGTCACGCCAGCGGTGCCATTCGGTTGACGGCTCGCCGAAGCATCCGCCGCAGTAAAAAGCCCTCACGGCCTGGTACGCCACCCCATACACCGACCGGCGGGCTGAAACGGGTGATTCGTTATGCCGTCGATAGCCAGAAAACTGAGGCAGCCATTGGAGCGGTCAATGAATACGCACGAACGATCTGGCACTTACACGAGTTTGGTGGAACGTCGCGCAAGGGTCTGCGACTGCTCAAGCCGCATCGCTTTGAGGTCGGTCAGTTCGGACCCGTTCGAAAGTCTGGAAAACGCTTTACACGCGCGAGACTGATGACGGAGGCTCAAGCTCGACGGGCCACCCGCCTGGTAGAGGAGGAAAACACACAGCGCACTGCCGAATCACGGATCCAAAGACGCTACCCGGCGCGACCCTTCATGGGTCCAGCCTTGAATGCAAACCGAAAACGCTTGCCGAAGTTCTGGGAGAACTCAGTCCGTCGGTAAGTAACTGAAAAAGGAGATTTTACAAATGGGTGTTCGCTTGGGTATGGAAGCCCGCCTGTATCGCAACACAGCCAATTTCGATAACCCGGTCTGGGTTGAAGTCAGCAATGTCAAAGACGTCACGCTGAACCTTGAAAAGGGCGAAGCCGATGTGACCACGCGGGCTAACAACGGTTGGCGAGCGACTGTGGGCACGCTCAAAGAGGCTTCGGTCGAGTTCCAAATGGTCTGGGACACAGAGGATGAAGGCTTCACGGCCGTACAGGAAGGCTTCTTTGGCAATGACCCGATCGAGTTCGCTGTTATGAGCGGCCCGATGAATGATCCACAGTCCGAGGGACTGCGCGCGACCTTTGACGTGTTCAGCTTCACTCGTAACGAGGCGCTCGAGGAAGCCATCATGGTCGATGTCAGTATTAAACCAACTTATGCAACCCATGCACCGCAGTGGATCAATGGAGTGGTCACACCATGAAACAGTTCGTCGATAACGCCGGTCGCAGTTGGGGCATCAACATCAACGTGGATGCCATCCGTCGTGTCCGAGACTTAGTCAGTGTGGATCTGCTGCAAGCGGTCGAGGGCAAACTGATCGAACGCCTGGTGGGCGATCCGATTCTGCTGTGCGATGTGATCTATGCGCTCTGCAAGGCCGAAGCCGATCATCGCGAAATATCCGATGCTGAGTTTGGAACCGCCATGGCCGGTGACGCTATCGATCATGCTACTGCCAGCTTACTGGAGGAGCTGGTCGATTTTTTCCCCAAGGGCCGAAGACAGCTTCTCTGCAAAGCACTCGGAAAGTTCCGCCAACTGGAGATCAAGGCCAACGACCTGGTGGAACAGCAACTGGACGACCCCAGAGCGGAACAGAAGGTTCTGCAAGAACTCAAACAGCGACTCTCCGAGCTGACGACATCTGGCGACTCATCTGGCAGCTTGCAGGCATCGCCGGAGTAGCCCCTGGGCCACTCACACTTAGAGAACTGGTGTGGATGGTCGACGCACATCGCAAGGAGGCTTGGCAACATACGTCGGCAGTCCTAGCGACTCTGGCCAACCTTCATCGCGATCCCAAGAGAAAACCACGCCCATTTCGGCCCAGTGATTTTCAGCCAAGCGCCCAACCGCAAGCAGCCCCCATGAAGAGCAGTGTTCACATCCTAAAACGAGTCTTTGTGGAGCGAGGATGAAATGAGTGCAACCCAGCAAGTTCGAGCGGGCGCCGCCTACGTTGAACTGACGACCAAGGATACCGCCTTCATCAAGGGACTGAACGCGGCTAAGAAGCGTTTGCAGGATTTCGGGATGGCTACCCGCATGATCGGACTCAATATGTTCGGGGCTGGAACGGCCGCGGCGGCGCCACTAGCGGCCAGTGTGGCGGTGTTCGCTTCGTTCGATGATGCCATGCTGGCTGTGAAAGGTGTTACGCAGGCCAGCGCCGAGGATTTCGAGAAGCTGAGCTCGAAGGCTAAGGAACTGGGTGCAACTACCAGTTTTACTGCGACTCAAGTGGCTTCGCTGATGACGGAACTGGGCCGAGCCGGCTTTCGGCCAGAAGAAATCATCAACATGACCGGGGCGGTGATGGACTTGGCTCGCGCAACCGGAACGGATGCGACGCTTGCCTCTGGGATCATGGCCGCAACCATGCATCAGTTCAACATGGATGCCACCCAAGCCACCCGCGTGGCGGATGGTTTTACAGCTGTAGCCAACAAGACCTTCAATAGCGTCGAATCTCTGGGTGAAGCGTTTCAGTATGCGGGTCCAGTGGCTGCAGACGCTGGCATGAGCCTTGAAGAAACACTGGCCGTGCTGGGTACGCTCGGCAATGTGGGTATTCAAGGAAGCGAAGCCGGGACCGCAGTGCGGCGTCTACTAACTTTGAGTGCATCCGAGGCTAAGAAATTCTCCGAGATCTTCGGGGTGGCGACCACGGATGCGGTTGGCAACACGCGACCGCTTATTGATGTTCTAGGCGATGTGACCGAGGCCACCAAGGATCTACCCACCGGTCAAAGGATGGCCAAATTCAATGAAGCTTTTGGGCTATTGGGGATTACAGCAGCCAGCGCCATCGGCAAATCAGTCGTCGATACACGGAAGCTCTATCAAGAACTTCTCGGAGTAAGCGGCGTAGCGCGGGCAACGGCCAAGGATATGGACTCGGGTATCGGCGGTTCATTTCGAGTCTTTATGGGCGCTGTCGAAGGTGGTGCGATCGCCATCGGTGAAGCTCTAAAAGATTCACTGAAGTCACTGGCTGCAATCGGCTCTGGTGCCTTGACCGGCATGATCAAGTGGATTGAGAAGAACCATCAGGCTGTGAAAACTGCAGCCATGGTCACCGTTGGCATCATTGGAGTCGGAGCGGCATTGTTCGTCGTAGGGACGGCGTTTATTGCAGCTGGTAGTGCACTGGCTGGTGTGACAGCAGTCTTCGGTGTGTTCACCGGCGCTATGACCGTGATAGGAAGTCTACTGGGTGCAATCCTCTCACCACTTGGACTGGTGATAGTAGGAGTAGCAGCCCTTGGAGCTTATCTGTTGTACACAACCGAACTCGGCACTCAGGCCTTGCAGTGGTTAGGCCAGCGGTTTGCAGTTCTAAAGGATGATGCGATTCAGTCTTGGACTGCGATCGGCGCTGCGCTAGCGTCGGGAAACATTGCCCTGGCGGGCAAGATTCTATGGCTGACGCTGAAAATGGAGTGGCAGCGTGGGGTCAATTATCTCACTGGCTTGTGGCTCAGTTTTAAGCAGTCGTTTCTAAGTCTTGCCAGTGAAGCTACTTTCGGTGCTGCGCGATTGCTGACCGAGGCAACCGCTGGGCTCGAAGTTGGTTGGATTGAAACGATAGATTTTCTGACAGATGCTTGGTCGCTTTTCGCGGGCATGCTCTCGCAAACGTGGAACTCAACCGTGGGCTTCATTCGCAAAGCCTGGACACGCCTCAAGGCCCTGTTCGATTCCGATATCAATGTGCAAGCCGAAGTGGACCGAATCAACCAGGAGACCACAGCCAAGAATGACCAAGCCAATCAGTCGATGCTCACTTCTATTGGCGAGCGCGACCAATCGCGTCAATCCAAACGCTCGCAGATAGAGCAGAATCGACAGGGCTCACAGGATGCCCTCGATCAAATGCAGTCCGAGCGCGAGGCACAACTGCAAGCCGAATTCGATTCCGGCATCGCCACTAGCCAAGCAGAACTCGACAATGCTCGCCGTCAGTGGCAAGATGCAATCGCGGCCGCTCAGGATCCGAAGTCTACGGAAGATGGATCAACGGCCCCCTCTGCTGATCCGGTCAAAAATGCGCAGCGAAGTCTCAGCGCTTCGGCCTCAATGCTCGCCGGCGAACAACGTCAAGTTGAAACCAAGGGAAGCTTCAATGCGTTGGCTCTGCAGGGTATTGGAGCTGATAGTCTTTCCGAACGAACCGCCAAAGCCTCAGAGCAAGTTGCCGCCAACACTAAACTCTTGGTCGATCAGGCCAAGCAGAGTCGATTGGTATTCTCCGCGTAGGAATGAGCATGCCAATCACTATCGATGAACGCTTTGACAGTCGCGGGGCTACTGAAAGCTCCGACCCAACGGCTGAATTGATCTTCGTAGTTCAGGGAACCGACAATGATTTGCAAGTGCGTTCGCTCGTTGCGGCCACGGCTCCAGATACTTACCTCGAACTAGTTCGCCACAGTTTTTCAATTGAGACTGTCGGGGCGGGAATCTGGGAATGCAAAGTCCGCTACGTCGAGTTCAGCAGCGAATCCCAATTCACATTCGATACCGCTGGCGGCACACAGCACATTACGCAAGCCCGCGAAAATGTTCAGCGTGTGGCTGCACCGGGTTTCGACGCTCCGAATTTTTATGGCGCTATCGGCGTCAATGCAGATCGCGTTGACGGAACTGATGTCACCGTACCGATTTTCAGCTTCACCGAAACGCACTACATCCGCAATCATTTGATAACGGGCGCTTACAAACTCGCTCTGTTTCAGCTCACGGGCCGAGCAAACGATGGCGGCTTCAAAGGGTTTGCCAAAGGCGAAGTGCTATTTCTGGGAGCCAGCGGTAGTAAACGAGGTTTCGATGATTGGGAGATTACCTTTCGGTTCGCGGCTAGCCCAAACGCCGTTGGTCTAACCATCGGCTCGATCACTGGCATCAATAAGGAAGGCTGGCACTATCTGTGGGTGCGGTTTGTGGACGACGAAGACACGGCGGCCAAGGCTCTGATTAAGCGACCGGTCGCCGCCTATGTGGAGCGTGTGTACGACTACGGCGATTTTAGTCTGCTCGGAATAGGAGTCTGAGCATGGCAGATCGTTTTAGGAAGGTACAAGCAGGCCAACCGCTGGAGGTTTCCAGTCAAGCGTGGAATTCATTCATTGACTTGGCCCGGAATGAAAAGGATCGCAAGCATGATCGCAATGAAGATTCGATCGAAGACAAACGGCAAGCGGATATCGTCAAAGTTCGTAACCAAGCGGGAGTCGACTTAGAACGATTTGGGATCGTGGAATTGCATGCTCCAATTATTGGCCCCGCAGATAACTTGCTCGAGTTCAAGCAACGAGCAACCTTCGAAGTTGGAGTTGCGCAGTTGGCCACCGGCAATCGAATCGCTGTCCTCACAGAACCGCTAAAAGCCGGCAGCATTGGCCATGCTATTGCAGCAGGAGTTACGTTGGCGAGAGTTTCAGTTGGCATTCAAGCCTATACCTGTGCGCAGCCCATCGCAGGCCAAGCGGGTTACTTACGAAATGTACCTCACGGACCAGCCTCGATTCTGTGGATGGAAGCTGAAGGACCACTACGTTGGGCCATCATTCGCATCGATCAATCGAACTCTGAAGAGATCGTCTTTATTACTAGTAACCAGCCCGATGAAAATGGCTACTTTCCCGGCGTTGTGCAACGCTACGACACGCTGTCCAAGTCGTGGATCAGTCAATTCTCTTGCAAAGTACTGGACGCGAATCGATGAGTCTGCAGGTGCAACGCTACTTGGCACATAACTTGGGCACAGCGGGCGATACGCCACTGTTCGCGGCGACTTGTCAACTCGGACGAAATGGCAATCAGATCACCAATCGTGAAGTGGGACGTTTTTTGGGGATGGTTGATGGTGAACCGCTATACGCAATTTCACATTGCGATTTTCCACACATGGGACGTTACTTAATCAAGTACGTTGGCATGGATGACCTGCCGATCTATGCGCTAGTGTGTTGTAACCAATCATCCACTTCTGGCTCGAGTGGTAGCAGCTCTGGCTCAAGTGGCAGCTCTGGATCTAGCGGTAGTTCAGGTACAAGCGGGAGTTCGGGCGCTAGTGGAAGTTCTGGAAGTGGTTCGAGCGATTCGGGATCTTCTGGTAGTGGCTCATCAGGTTCTTCGCCAAGTGGATCTTCGGGCAACTCCAGTGGTCCATCGGAAGGTTCAGGTAGTTCATCATCGGGTACTTCAGCATCCGGTTCGAGCGGGACATCAGGCTCATCAGGTAGCTCGGGAACGTCCGGCTCTGGTTCATCAAGTGGATCAAGTGGATCGACACCTAGCGGAACTTCAGGATCCAGTGGTAGTTCTGGCTCACAACCATCAGGTTCTTCATCCAGTGGCTCAAGCAGTAGTGGCTCCATTCCAAGTGGTAGCTCAGGATCGACTTCGTCACCTTCGTCCGGCAGTGGGAGTTCGTCAGGCTCAAGTGGAGATTCAGGCTCTTCCGGAACAAGTGATTCGGGTTCATCTGGCTCCAATGGCTCGTCTGGCTCTTCGGGCGACTCTGGATCTTCAAATGACTCTGGCTCGTCTGAAAGTTCTGGATCATCGAGCGGCAGCAATGGATCTAGCGGTAGTGGCAGCAGTACATCGAATTCATGTTGTTGCCCGTGCTACTTCGAATGGACTGGGACTTACTGGAGAGCCATTGAAGTCGTTGCACCATGCCAGCCTGAGGACTCACCATTCACACTTCTCTGTATTTGTGCACCGATCGAAATGCCACCCGGCACATTTGTGGGCGAGACCATTTACACCGGCTGTGATGAAGGAATTTCATGACCATGGACGAGCTTAGTTGCCCACACAATCAGCAAGGACTGTGTTTGGTTTCCACACGATTGGCAGGCATCCCAGTACCTCTAGCTGAAGATGCATGTCGCGCGTGCTTATTGCAAGCTTCGCCGCGCGAAGTCAATCGCGTGACCTGCAGCAAGGCGATCTACTCACGCCGCCAAGCTGGTTTGCCAGTCCTGCAAGAGCTTCTCGACTGCGTTCGGCCGCCAGAGCAAGGAGTGGGATCGGAACTCCAGCGGCTGATCGAAACAACTCGCCGCTGGCTCGCGCGGTTGGGTTGGGACTGGATTATTCCAGCTCCAATCTCGTGTGGATGCGGTTCTGTTCGCAGCGCGATGAATTGCGACTCGCCAACACAGTGCTGGGAAAAGCGATCCAGCTACGTTCATAGCATTCTTCAGCGATGGATCGAGCATCTGCCTGTGCTTAAGTTCCTGCCTTGTAAGAAACTGTTGATTTCCGGTTACATACGCATCGCCGTTCAGTGTGCATCAAGAAAGGAATCAGAAATATGTCGAAGTGCAACGAAGCCAACGAGCAACTGACACCCGAATCGATGCTCGAACTTATCCAAGCGTGTCCACCGGGTCCTTGGCCGCAGGGCTGGGGGAACTGGAAGAACACCGTTAAGGCACATCAGCTACTGGTTGATCGCTATATCGCTGAACTTAAGCCAAGTCGAGTCGTGCACAAACAGGAGCGCGGCATCGTTATCGCTGGCGGCGGCTTGAAGTATTTTCCAAGTGTGTGGGTGAACGTAAACTTGCTCCGCCACTTTGGTTGCAGATTGCCTATTCAACTTTGGTACATGGGCGACGGCGAAGTTGATCCCTACATGAAGCGGCTGCTCGCGTCGCTCGATGTTGAATGTGTCGATGCACGCAAACTGGAAGCCGAGCATCCGTGTCGCATTCTCTGCGGCTGGGAATTGAAATTATACGCCACCTTGCATTCACCGTTTGAGCAAGTGCTATTCCTCGATGCAGATAATGGAGTGACCTGCGATCCGACCTACTTGTTCGGTTCGCCCGAGTATCTGCAGCATGGTGCCGTGTTCTGGCCCGACTATGCTTGCTGGACACTCAAGCCAGGCGTGTGGAAGGTATTTGGCATGCTCGATATGGCGGAGCCCGAAGTGGCTCAGGAGGAACGAGCTTTCGAATCGGGGCAGTATCTCATCGACAAACGCCGCTGCGATCGGGAGCTTCGTTTGGCGCTGTGGTACGCCGAACATTCCGATTTCACCTTCCAGCATGTATATGGTGACAAAGAGTGTTTTCACTTGGCTTGGCGCAAACTCAACACTGAGTATGCCATGCCCAAAGCCGGTCCAGGCTGGAACACTCACACAATTGTACAGTATGACTTTCGCGGCCAGATCATCTTTCAGCACCGCTGCCAGGACAAATGGCGACTCGGTGGAAACCGTCGAGTGGACTCACTCGCCAACGAAGATCTCTGTTTTGAACTGGTCGCAGAGTTAGCTCGCACTTGGTCCGGACCGCTGTGGCGGAATGAGAAACCTACTCCGAGCGAACAATCAACCATCGATCGCTTAACAGGGTGCGAGTTCGTGTATCGCCGCGTGGGTTACGACGAGCGAATCATCAAGCTCGATTTAAATCGCATTGTCAGCGTCGGTTCTGCTGAATGCGAGCGACTATGGCACATCAATCAAGAAGGCGATCAACCTGTGCTTACCATCAGTCGTCTCGATCGCCCAACCTGTCACTTGCGAGAGCAATCTGATGGCATCTGGTGCGGCCGGTGGCTTGAACACGAACGCATGCCTATCGAACTTATTCCACAATAGTGCGTGAGAAAGGAATCCGCCATGAACAGTTTCGCAGCCTGCTACCAAGTATTCGGCCGCAACTTCTATATCGAGCCGGCCAGCGCCCAATTCGCCAACGCTGTGTTTCAGGACGAATATCAGATCCGTGACCTGCGACCTCACAACGTGCACACCATTGTCGACATTGGTGCACACGTCGGAAGTTTCACCGTGCTTTGCCATCACTACTGGCCAGAAGCCAAAATCGTTGCCGTCGAACCACATCCCGAAAGTTTCGAATTGCTGCAGCGGAACACCGCACATATTCCGCAAGCTCAACTCAGGCTCATTAATGCTGCCGTGACCAAGCAAAGCGGCAAAACGCTCTTATCCTCACCAGTGTCTCACAGTCGAGTACGTTCCCGATCTGTGGGATGTATTGCGGCCGCGTCACAGTGATTTTGGTATTGAAGTCCCGTCTGTCACAACTGAACAACTGTGGCAGCAAATTACAGAGTTAGGCGTCAACGCAATCGACCTTCTCAAACTAGACTGCGAAGGTGCTGAGTATCTAATTTTGCCTGAACTATCGCTATTCAATCTGCTCCAGAGAATCGGTTGGATTCGCGGCGAATGGCACTCGCGAGCCAACAACGAACTACTAACGCAATCGCTCGTCTCCACCCATTGTTTTCACATTGACCCTAACGAGCCCCACGACGTCGGCCTTTTTGTGGGGCACAAAAAGTAACAAGTTTGTTGATAACTGGTTTCACTCTCTGAGAAGGTGGCCGCTGACGGTGAACTCCAACACGAAAAACTCTCCGAGCAAAAGTACTCCCACAAAGATGACACTTACGGTCAGATCTTTATGCTCACGTTGCGCTGCGGAAAATGCCGTTACCAGCCAATTTCTTTTTCTGCGGAGCTCGTAGATTCCAGAAATGTGATAGCTGCTCAGGGCTCGCTCGCTCCGCAATTTAACGGGTTCAATTTAGCTCGAACCGCGTGGTCTT
>JBGSTP010000091.1:0-3892 GCA_041736515.1 Pirellulaceae bacterium | reverse complement strand
TGAATTTGTCGAGCTTCCTCGCGGCCATCCCATGCAGGATTGCGGGCTACATACTCATTGGGCATCTGCTTTGGATTAGAATCCTGGGTAGAAATCTCTGCGGAAAGCTGCGCGTAAATTTCGGAAAAGAATCCCAATTCTCTGCCCATCATGTGCTCCGCATTCCAACGCGGCGTATGCGTTCCATTCGGTGGTTTGAAGTTCATCTGCGCGACGCTCAATTTAGAGAATGTACTTCGCGATTCCGCACTGGCAATTTCCTTTCGCTCCAATAGCTGTGCGAGCTCTGGGGGGGGCATCCATGGCTCAGTTGCAAGTTGCACCCAGGCGGTCAGTGACGATACATCGGTTCCACCACCTTGCTGGACGGAGTCTGTCTCGGTCGCTTCAGTTTCGCGAAAGCTAAGTGCCATCGAGTTTCCTACAAGTGCTTTCACTTCGAGATCGAAACCTGTCAACGGCTCATTGAATAGAACATATCGGGGCCTCATCTCGGTCGCTTGCCGAACAAGCTCTACTTGATGTTCTGCTGGCAAGCCTCCAAGCTCCGGCATCACGAGCGCGTCGAATTTGGCTATTGAAGCTGTTGGTGAGAAACTACCTCGCAAGGGAACCGCAATGCGGACTCCATCGACCGAGACTATCAAAAGATCTTTACCAACTTGAGAGAGGCAGACCGCGTTCTTGCTTACGAAGGAAGCTTCGGTGCTCGCTACCAGCGAAAGTGCAGCAGAATTTGGCAGCCGATCAAGGTAATGATCAAGTTGCTCTAACGGCACTTCGATTACCTTGCGGGGCACCGGTAGAGTTTCCGATGGCCGCCAGGACAGCGAGAATCGTCCGCGCTCAGCAGAGCCAGCAGAGATAACCAAATCTGCACCAGCAAGATCGCTTGGCAAAGCCTGTGGTGACGCTAGGTTCACCGCGACGGTCAGATTCCATTGTGTCTCTATCGAAACTACGTTGTTCTGCCAAAGCCGAACAGCAACGGGATCCCCTGGATCGGCCTTGGCGGAGGTAGAGCAAGCTAAGACTATCAGAATTGCCACTAAGCGGAGATGCATGACCAATAACGACTTAGAAGATATGAAGGCGGATCGACAACAATCGCGGGGGCTAACATTGTGCCGCTCAAACCAAGCGGCCCAGCCATGCCGAGCAATCCAGCCACGCGGTCCATTTTGTCTGATGTCGCTGGCGAATGTTGACTTCGAACTGATTTTATTCAACAGATTCTAACTAAAACTTCGGACCATATCTTCACAATAAAAAGAATGGCCGTCAATCTCCCGGGATTAACGGCCAATGCTGATCAGCTACAAGTCGAGCGGTCGACGGTTAGCGACGACCGCGTCCACCACCTCCGCCTCCGCCTCCGCGACCTCGGTCCCCGCCGCGACCTCCGCCCCCTCTAGAGTCGCTATAACGACCGCCGCGTTCACCACCGCGGTCCGGGCTTCGCTCCGGCCGCTCTGGACGCTCGTCCCCTTCTTCGGCGCTGGCAAACTCGTCCTCAATTCCCAGCTCTTCTAAGGCGCGTCGTCGACTGAGTTTGACACGATCCTGTTCATCGATATCAATAACAATGACTTTCATCGGGTCGCCAACTTTGCAAATATCGTCAACGCTGGCAACATACCCGCTCGACAGTTCGCTAATGTGAACCAGTCCATCGCGTCCCGGTAAGATCTCTACAAACGCACCGAAATCTCGAACACTACTGACGGTACCGTCATAAATCTTGCCAATCTGCGCAGTCGCGGTACAGGCTTCAACACGCAGTAGAGCCGCCTTGGCTGCATCGCCATTCATGGCCGCTACGACTACGGTACCGTCGTCCTCTACGTCGATCGTGGCACCAGTATCCTCCTGGATAGCGCGGATATTCTTGCCCCCCGGACCGATCAACAGGCCAATCTTGTCCGAGTCGATCTTGGTGCGCAGCAGACGCGGCGCATAGCGACTAGTCTCGGATCGAGGGCGAGGAATCGCAGTGATCATCTTTCGCAAAATTTCCATACGAGCTTCGCGGGCCTGCTTGAGCGTAGCACGGATAATTTCTTCGCTGATACCGTCAATCTTCAAATCCAATTGAATCCCAGTCACTCCCTCAGGTGTGCCAGCAATCTTGAAGTCCATATCACCGAAATGGTCCTCATCGCCGATAATGTCGGTTAACAAGACCCAGCGATCTCCTTCCTTGACTAACCCAATACTAATACCCGCTACTGGGTTAGAGAGTGGTACGCCAGCAGCCATTAATCCCAGTGTCGCACCGCAAACGCTCGCCATGGAAGAAGAGCCATTGGATTCGAGAATGTCGCTGATAACTCGAATCGTATAGGGAAAATCCTCCGGATCCGGAATGACAGGGGCCACGGATCGTTCCGCCAATGCGCCGTGGCCGATTTCGCGGCGGCCTGGACCACGAATCGGGCGACATTCACCAACGGAGAAAGATGGGAAATTGTAGTCCAGCATAAATTTCTTGCTGTACTCTTCAACCAAACCATCGACTCGCTGTTCGTCGCGGCTGGTACCTAATGTCACCGTTACCAGCGCCTGAGTTTCACCGCGTTGGAACACTGCCGAACCGTGGGTACGGGGGAGCAAATCCGTTTCGCATTCGATGTGTCGCAGGCTGGTGTGATCGCGACCATCCGGACGCGTCCCCCCCAAAATCAAATCGCGGACAGCAATTGCTTCCAGTTCATGCCAGGCTGTTGAAAAAGCCTCCTTGGAAATCGCTCCCTCGGCGTTCGGATCGGGAATGAACTCCGCTTTGGCTTGCTCTTTCAATGCACCAGTCGCTTCGGCCCTTGCCAGTTTTCCATCGGTCTGCTTGGCCGAGCGGTAGCGATCGTAGTAACTTTGCTTCAACCGATCCAATAAACCATCGCTTGGTGGAGCCACAAAGGTGCTGGGGGCGGGCTGAATTCGCGCTACGAGTTCACTGATCAGACCAATCACTTCGCGAACCACACCATGCGCGAAGACAATTGCCTCAGCCATTTCGCTCTCAGGCATTTCCTGTGCGAAACCTTCGATCATCAGGATCGACTTGTCGCTACCAGAAATAATCAAGTCGAGCTCGCTTTCCTCCAACTGCTCGCTGGTCGGGAAAGAAATCAATTGTCCGTCGACTTTCGCTACTCGGACCGAAGCCAAAGGTGCCTGGAAGGGCAGACTGCTGATTGACAATGCGGCAGCAGCGCCGATCATGGCAAGGATGTCACCATCGTTCTGCAGATCGCTACTGAGCACGACGCTCTGAATTTGCACCTCGTCGTTAAACCCCTTGGCGAACAACGGGCGAATCGGTCTATCCATCAAGCGGCTGGTAAGCGTTTCCTTCGTGGTTGGACGACTTTCACGCTTCAAAAAACCGCCAGGAAACTTGCCAGCGGCTGACATGCGCTCACGATAATCGCACGTGAGCGGGAAAAAATCCGTTCCGGGCCGAGACGGTCCCGTGGCCACTGCCGTCAATACGACCGTGTCGCCATACTGCACGATTACGCACGCCGAAGCTTGCTTGGCCAGTTGTCCTGTTTCAATGGAAAGGACCTGAGGTCCAATTTTCTTTTCTACTCTTACTTTCACTTCTTCAATTCCTATTCCAACAATGTAAATCTACTTCTCTTCTAACTCACATCTACTTCAAATTACACACATCTACTTCCAACTCACATCTACTTTCCCAATCCGCTAATCGTAAGCGATTCCACTCTGAAGTGTTCTGGCTTGTCCGCAATTCGGCTTCCATTTGACATAGATTTCTGGCTTATAGCCGATCCTCTCATTGCCAAACTGCAGCGGTTGGCGACCATCAAATCCAGCAATCGCCAACTTTAATCCGCCTACTGCCTTCGCACTCCGTGCAGAGTTAAAG
>JBGSTP010000320.1:0-7194 GCA_041736515.1 Pirellulaceae bacterium | reverse complement strand
CCAGACAACTTTATTGTGCGGTGATGTCGCCAGCGCGCCGGCAACATAGTTGGCGGCGTCATTGAGCAGCTCAAACCCCAGCGTTCCGGTTGTGGGTAAGATCGGATCATTGAGCGTGGTTTGGGCAGTAAGATTTCGAGCCATGTCGCGTGCGGCAGGATTGTCGTACAACTGATTCACAGTCAGCTTCGTCGTCACATTGCGAAATACTAACTGGACGCGTCCCGCAGTCGCAGGCAGCAAATAGTGAGCTTGAAACAGCACGTCATCGGAATCGCCGAGCTGGAATTTCTGTAGCTCCTTGATCCGCTTGCGAAAAAGAAAATACCAGCTGACAGCGAAACCCGCCAAGAATCCCAGTCCCTTACCCACGAGTTCTGGGATTAGTCGGTTCCATTCCAATTCCTGCCATTGCAACCAGATAGTGTTCCACTCCATATGTTCATCCGCTAGTTTTGGGTTTACTCAAGCTCTGACCGCATCGAACGTTGCTGTCGCACGAGGTAGCGCGACAAGGTAGCGAACTTTATAGCAGGCTGCGGCTGAGTTTGTAGTTGCGAAGCGCTCAAATTCCAATTGCATTGTCCGCAGGAACCGAATAAGCACCTGCTTCGTGCGGAATCGGACAATCACGAAGAGCGATCCCAGAAGGCATCGTCCCTGTTGGCCATGGTGCCAGACGGTGGACGCGCAGGGGTTCGGCCCTCGAGCGAATCTCCGTGAATGGTTACCCCAGACCAGGCTACCTGCGAAACCTTTCCGAAGGGCTTTAGTTAGCAGGCTGGCTCTGCGCCTTCAATAGATCGAAAGCCGAGTCCGCTGCGGCTTCCCATTTTCCCGCTAAGGCTTTGGCGGTGATCTCGAGAATTACGCGTCGATCGTAGTTTGGCAGCTTCCGCTCAGCAATTTCGTTGGCAATTCGCTGCACTCTGGCTTCGTCCTGGCGACTGCAGGCTGATACAAGGGCCAGTGCGTAATCATAGCTTTGGGAATCCAGCTGCGCGTATCCTGAGTTCATCCAAACCACCAAACCAACCAGGAGTAGAAGTGCGAATGCCCAAACAAATAATCGAGCGCCGTGCGACTGCATTAAACAGCCCTTTCTGGTCGACGTTAGGAGTTTGAATTAATCGGCAATACTGACGACTTCGCCTTCGTTCATGCTCGCCAACTCTGCGGCCAGCAGCAGGGCTGTCGTTTCTGACATAAACCGAACAGAGCCATCGCCATACAGCACATTGCCTCCACCGGCGTGCTCGGCGAACATCTGGCCAACGTGATAAGTTGGAAAGTTCATCGGATGGATAATCGGGAAACCAGTTATGTCCAATTCACCCCCCGAAGGCCCAACGTGCATGAGAGCTAGGACTGCTGCGGCGTCAGGCCCGTTTTCTGGGGACAGGATTCGCGGATGAACAACTGCGCCCGGAACCACGCCAGCCCAAGCTTTATCGCTTAGTCTGGCTGAGTGTTCGCTGATGAAGATGGTATTAGTAAGACCGTCTGTAACAGCAGCCACTGCAACTTTTGAATTGCGAAAAAATGGCCCATCTGCGACCGCGCTGGCATTCCCATTGATCGCAACTCTCTTGGTTAATGACTTGTAAATGTCAGTAAACACCAGGCCTGTGGCTGAAGATCCGCAGTCGCCCCAACACGACTCCTGACCGTGGCTCGCTACATAGTGCGAGCGACCGAGAGCGATCGGCCCGCCATATCGCAACAAATGGGCACCGCTGACGTCGCGTAATTCAACCGGATCCGTCGGTCCACTCGAGGATGGACAGAGAAACGCAGGTATCGACTGTTTCACAAAAATGCGGTTGGCCGGGGACCAAATGGGCTCCGCCGAGTTGATTGCGTTGCTAAGTGAGCTCTGCTCCATGAAAGGCAGGATGAGCGTTGACCAACTCCAGCCCGGTGCTCCGTCCCAAGTGTCAGGATCCAGCGCGGCAGAGGATGGACCAAACCCGTTGTGGGTTGCATACGAAATATATCCCGACGGAAAGACCCGATGAGCCGATTCGTAATTCAAGACGGCCAAACCAATCTGCTTCAGATTATTAGAGCACTGCAATTTGCGAGCTGCTTCGCGAGCGGCTTGAACGGCAGGCAAGAGCAAGCTCACGAGCAGCCCAATGATTGCAATAACCACCAGGAGTTCTACCAGCGTAAATGCAGGGTGTTTTCGTTTAGCTGATCTACGATCGCGATAATCGCGACTGCCTAAGGCGTTATCAAAGTAGAGCATGGCGAGTCTTTCCTCCCTGTGATTCAAGCTAGGGGCACTATTTTTCGGATACCGCAACGACCGCTGTTGTGCGAAGCAGGCCACGAGTTTGTGGCCCTCGCAAAATTGAACGCTACCTCTGGCAACTTAGCATTGCCTAACATTGGGCGATCTCGAGTTTAGCATGGGCTAACTTTGTGTCAACTGACTTTTCCAGTGCTGGAGTTAATGCTAGAATTTCTTCTGTTCTTCATGAATCATTAAGACAACCGGCCATAATCGCCGAGGTGAAGCTTGCCCGCACTCAAACACGCTCGCGTTCGAAAGGATCATGACTCGGAGATTGCTGAGGATTATGTAGAGGAAATCCTGCATCAGATTTCCCTGCGCGGGATTTGTCGAGCGGTTGACTTGGTCAAGGCGTTCGCGGTTTCGCATGCGACAGTAAACAACACTCTAGCCCGGCTGCATCGCGCTGGCCTGGTGAAGACAGAGCCCTATCGACCGGTGGAGCTGACACTCAGAGGGCGACGGCTGGCAATTGCTGCCAAGAAGCGGCATGAGATTGTTGAAGAATTCCTGCGGAGCATCGGTGTGTCGGCAGAGACTGCCGCTATCGACAGCGAGGGGATCGAGCATCATGTCAGTCCCGAAACGCTGGCGGCCATGAAGCAATCACTTAAACGCAGTTGCCTTGAAGAGAGAAAGTGAAGATTTTATTTTCATCGGTTGAGAAAGGCCTTTGCGGAATCGATTCGGACCAAGTTAGCGAGTGAGCCAAGGTGAGTATTCCAATGTCAGTCATCAGTCTTGCGGTTGAGAAATTGGAAGCTCGCAATTTATTGGCCGCAATTTTTGGAACAGTGGCTAATGACCGAGTTGGTAATCATCGCTTGGATCACGACGATGAAGGGATTGCCGATGCCCTGGTGTGGATCGACAGGAACGATAACGGCAAATTAGAGCTCGAAACAGATTGGGCCACGTTCACGGACGAACAGGGGCGATACGGTTTCGAGAATCTGTTCCCAGGCGTGTACCATGTTCGATATGCGGCTGGCCCTGGCTTAGCTCAGACGAGTCCCCAGCAATACTTCGGGTGGCGAAGGGACGCTACGGCAGGTAGAACGAGCCTGGTTGAAATCGACTATATAGCTCAATCGCTGAGAGATCTGTCTCCGCCCACTTTGGAGAATCGCGCCGGGCTAATCAAAACAATCGATGGCAAGTATTTCGGTGCAGGTCATTTGCTGGACACGATCGTTGAAATTGACCCTGCCACCGGGTCGGAAAAGCAGTTTCCCATGACTGACAAGCAATTTGTGGCGGGTCTGGCCTACGATCCGATTATGGACGAGTTATTTACCTTGGCCTCCGAAACCGAAGAAGATGTTCGCAGGCTTTATCGCATTGACCGAACTACAGGCAGCGTAACGCCCGTATCGGACCTGATTCCTGACATTGCAGTTGCCCGTGGCACGAGTGCGCTTGCGTTCAATTGGATTTCTCGCGAGCTGATTTCCTATAATAACGGCAATGGAACTTTTTTTCGTTATGATCTCCAGGGCAATGCACAAGAGCTAGGCCGCTTTAGTGCGTTTCCATTTTACAACTTGTCCTTTGATGGCTTTCGCTACCTCACTCACCGAGCTGCCGGAGAACAGATCGAGTTCTTCGAGATCGATCCGTATACCGCCACGGCAAAGTCGCTCGCCAAGTTCGATGGAGTGACTACTGGCAACGCGGCGGAGATTCTAGCTGCTAACCAACCGCAGGTTGTTGAGTTGCTTTCGAACGCAGATTCACAGGTAGCCGATTTCTTGACTACAAAGCTTGCGTACCAGCAAGCAAGTGTAACGCTAGCGGCGGGTTCCCTACGCATAAAAGATTCAGCTGCTGGGCTAGATGTTACCTATCCATTGCCCAATGCGACGGAGCTCAGCTTCTGCTTGGGCTTAAAGGGTTTTGAATTGAGGTTAGCAGGCCAATCGCCTCATGCGAAAGTCAGCCTACAACTGAGCGAAGAAAGCGATCAGCTCGAGATTGAGGTGCCGGATTTGCCGGCGTCTGTGGATGGTGCAGGCGGAATGGATACGCTGCTGCCAATTCGATCCATGGCACTAGATCTCAGCCGAGCGAACTTTAAGGGGTTCGACATCCTTGATTTAGGGCACGAGAGTACTGTGGCGGTTTTAATTGATCCTGCCGCTGTCAACCAGATGTCGGACGCGGGACGGCTGAAGATTCTAGTGGGACAACAAGATGTCGTTGAAGCCAACAGGGATGAATGGACTGTACAGCCGCCGATCATTTCGACCGAACGACGCACGCACGTTTTGTCGGCCGATCAGGCAATTCTGGAAATTGAAAATCAGCTAAGTTGGCAGAATCCGCTCGACAAGCATGATGTCAATCGAGATGGTATTTTATCTGCCAGCGATGTCCTGCACATCATCAATTTGATCAACAGCTTCGGGGGAGGGCAACTGAGCACCAGCCGCCAGGAATTTGCAACAGCCGAATATGTCGACGTGAATGGTGATCGCAATTTGACTCCGATTGATGCTCTGAGTGTCATCACTGAAATCAATGGTCGCTCTTGAAACATCAATTACTGCTTAGTTCGCCGGCACATGCCTCCGACCGTGCACGACCAGCAATCCGATCATGCCGCTGCAAACGACGACCGCCATATCGCCAAGCTTCACTTGAGTTCGGTTGGCTACTTGCACCACAATCGAAACTGCTTCAATAGGTGCCTCATGCTCGGTTTATCTTAGCCGCGACGTAATTGCTGAGTCGATGGAGCGTGACCTCTACAGACGATTCGAATCGCTTCGGGTGGTGGCGCTCGACTGGCCTTGCAAGCTTCTTGCTTCGCAGGCTAGTCGAGCTCAAGGCAAAACACTGACATCGCTGCTCGGGCAAAGCTCTAGGAGCGACGACGAAAAACGTGCCGATGCTTGAATCCATCTCGGCCGGCTGTGTGTGGATCGGGCGATCTCAGAAGTGCAGAAGTACAGTATCGCACTCAGGATGAAGAAAGTGTATTTTATAGGCTTTTTTATTAAATAATATTGACTTTTGTGTCTCCATTGATAAACTTCGTTCACTATGAACGAATCGACTCAACTGCCGATATCTGACCAGTGCCCCTACTGCCACACGGGTATGCGAGTTTCAACGATGGCTTGCGATCATTGCCACGTGGCTGTCGAAGCGGAGTTTCCGCGGACGCGGTTGGGACAGTTGCCACTGGAGCATCAGCGCTTCATTGAAATATTTGTGTTGGCTAGCGGTAGTCTCAAAGAGATTGCGGCTCAGACCGGAGTGTCCTATCCGACTGTGCGAGCGCGACTCGATCGGATCATCGCCGACCTGCGACTACGCATCGAGGATAGCGCCAAACACGAAGCGATGGCTAGCCATAAGAAAACGAGTAGTCGTATCAGTGCGCCGGTGAAGAAGTGATGTCGCCATGAAACGGTATCCCAGCTACTTCTACAGATTCAATCGCGGCCCAAAGCCAGATTACATAAGCATTAGTCCGAGGTTTACCAATCGCCCCGAAGGGCAACAGGGAGAAGAACAATCATGGTCACTTTTTCGAAGAACAGTTTTGATGCACAGTTAGTCGATTCGGACGGATTCTTGAAGCGCAGCCTTACGCAGGAAGAGCTAGGTCGAAAGAGCAAGCGACGGTGGGCGATTGCAACTTGTTGTGTACTGTCTTCGCTTGTTGGCGTCTTGGTGTTATGCATTCTAGAGAATCCTAAATTGCTGGCCAGCGATAAGGCTTCGCAAGGTTGGCAATTGTGGAATCAACGGCGATTGCCAGAAGCCGAAGCCAAGTTTCGCGAAGCGCTGATGGAGAGCGACAAGGACAACGATGCGTGGACTGGGCTAGGCTGGACCTTGACCAACACTGGACGGCTCAAGGATGCCAGCGAAGCCTTCAAAAAAGCGCTGGAGCTCGAACCAGAAAGCATGTCCGCTCAAAACGGTCTCGGGCAATGCGCGTTAGGGTTGGGCGATCTGGCTTTGGCCGAAGAATCGCTAAAGAAGTCCAGCGATAGCATGATCAAAGCATTAGGTGGTGAAGAAAAGGTAACTGCGGTTAGCCTGCCTGCAGCCTGGTATGGACTGGTCAACCTTTATCTGATCAAGGATGACTTTGATCAAGCCAAGCAATGGGCCGATCGAATTGCCAAAATCAAGCCCGATGACGATACTCTCGAAGGCATGTTCGCGCAGATCGAAAAACGCGACAGCTCCGCCACCAAGAAGATGTTCGGGCGCGATGAAGCGAGCAAATCGACCGACGCCAGCAAGAAAGCAGAGGCTTGGCAACTATGGAGTTCGGGGCAACCAAAGAAAGCTATCGACCTATTTCGTGAACTAACCAAAAGCAATCCCAAAGATACTGATCTGCTTAATGGGTTGGGTTGGAGCTTGCTGAATTCTGGCAAATCCAAAGAAGCTCATGAGACGTTTATCGCACTCATCAAGTTGAATCCGAAACACGGCGCTGGTCTGAACGGTGCAGGCCAGTCAGCGTTGGCACTGCAGGACTGGGCGAAGGCAGAAGAATATCTGAAGCAGGGCAGCGATGCATTTCTCGAGGAATTCCCGGAAACAAAGCTGACTGCACAAAGCCTTCCTGCCGCCTGGTTTGGCCTCGCGCGCGTCCACCTGGTGCAGGGCAACTATGAAAAGGCCATCGAATGGGCCGAGAAGATTCTGATGTACGACTCAGGCAATGCCGATGCAAAGCAGATGCTCGAGTGTGCCAAGAAGAAGGATAACTCGGAGATCAAAAAGATGCTGGGTGTATCCCAGTAACGAAATTCCTAGTTCGTACCAGATGTACAAGCGCCGTGGGTACTCGGCCGTCTGCGGCAGCGTGGCCGGCTCGATGACCACCAGGTTCTTCAGCTTGCGCGTGGCGTCGATGCGCGCGTTCT
>JBGSTP010000255.1:0-21304 GCA_041736515.1 Pirellulaceae bacterium | reverse complement strand
TAGCTTTACTCCGGTCGCTGCGCTCCCTTCGTGCAGCTAGCAACCGGCAATCCCTTACCTCTAACCAATGGTGTGTGTCAGATCAAGTCTGGTTCTTTACAGCTGATCACCGGGGTTGGAATGGAATTGCGGAGTACGTCATTCCAATCTTGGCCTCGCACCGGTGGTCGATGTTCGCAGATACGTTGGGAGTAGGGGGCAAGTGCCTCTCGGATGGTAGTGATCATTTTGTCGCCGCCATCGTCATTGTCCATGCATAGCAGGATGTAACTGTCCTGCGGCATTCGCTCGACCGCAGCTCTCAGAAGATCGATCTGCAAAGGGCTCATCTGCCCGGCAGTGGAAACGAACCGCTTACTATCTGTGCCTTCCAGACTGGCTAGGCTCAGTGCGTCGATAGCGGTTTCAAAGATCAAGAGTTCTCCGTCACTTGGATTCGGTCTTGAGATCCAGCAGCCTTTCAAACCACCTGGCGAAAATCCCGTCCAGCCACGGTTCTTTACCTCAAAACCGCACAGACCAGCATCCTTGTTGAAATGCGGAAAGAGAGCATTGCTGCGACTATCAACGCGAATGCGATCTTTGAATTTGGGATCTTCCAAAACAGTGCGTTTGATGCGGCGTTCGCTTTCGAGATAGGCATGATGAGCGGGAAGGGGCTTTGCGTCGACCCATTTGCTTTGCACGGCAGCGACGTCAAACTCACTAGGCACCAAACTCAATCCCGTTGGTGATTGGCCGCGTGGAAGTACAATCGTTTTCCCAACGTATGGCCTTAAAATCTTGCGGATTTCTCCGAGCGTGACGTTGTCACGGTTTTGCACAAAGTCCACAATCGTACCGCGGTCACGACCGTCGTGGACATTGAAATAGATGTGATGTCGATCCGGCGTGCGCGCGACAATCAGCTTATCGCCGTTCGGATGCCGCATTACCGCCGAGCAGCGACTGCTGCGTTTAACATCTTTAGTGAAGCCGCCCCATTCGCATGCGAAGTCGCACAAATCAATCTGTGTCTTAAAATCCTCGAGTTCATCACGTCGGTCCGGTAAAGCCATAACGCAAGACTAGCGCGGCTTTCGCAGCGATTGCAAGTGTTTTTGACTAGCCCAGAAAAATCATGTGGATAGTCGTCGTTAAGTCGTATCGTCGTGGAGCCGTGATTGTGTTCAGTTCGACGTAGGACGGTGGTGCCGAGTGGCGTTGCGATTTACGGCAGTCAGAAATGCCATTGGAATCCACGTCGCTGTGAATCGAATTGACCTCATTCCTACCGTCCCTAACAAGAACAGCCTATTGCCTGCCGTGAGACTGCTTCGCTGCTTCTGCTAGCTGTGTGTGTTTTATGTGAGTTAATGAAAGGGTGTTAAGCAGGCTTATCCCCAGCGCAACGTATTGAATCGAAAACGGATTTCAAAACGGGCGGTGGGTAAACCATCGAAGCAAGAGCGTGTGAAGTATCGAAACGAGGTGTCTAAACCATCGAAACGCGGCTCGCGTGTGTGAACCACCGAATCAGCAACGGACTCAGTGTCTGAAATATCGTTTCCAATGCAACCGTGTGTAAACCATCGATGATTTGCCCACCCAGTGTCTGAACCATCGAAAGTGCTTGACAGGGTGTCTGAAATGTCGAATGCTCAGACTCGATGGTACAAATACCCGATCAACGATCCGCACTGTTACCCGACCGGCACGAGCCGGATTTTTTTGTGTGCGATATCTTCGATGCGGCGCCCAAGGGCGATATGGCGTCCATGGAGCATCCGATCTTTTCCCTGTCTACCAAGCCCGACCATCGCGTTCGCCGCTACGAACACAACGGCAACTACATCGAGATCAAACCCGCCGCCGACGGGCTAGCGACCGTTCACGATCGCGATGTGTTGATTTACTGCATCTCGCAATTGATGGTGGCCATCAATCAAGGCAAACCCGTTTCGCAGGTCGTCCGCTTCAAAGCCCACGATCTGCTGAAATCCACCAACCGCATGACCAACGGTCAGGGCTATGAAGCCCTCAAAGCCGCCTTTGAGCGCCTGGCCGGTACACGTATCAGTACCAATATCGTCACCGGTGGTCACGAGGAATTCGAAACGTTTGGAATCATTGAACGAGCTAAGATCGTTCGAGAAACGCGAGAAGGTCGGATGCAAGAGATTGAGGTTAAACTCAGCGACTGGGTATTCGGTGCGATTAAGAGCAACGAAGTGTTAACACTCAACAGAAACTACTTTCGTCTAAGAAAGCCCATCGAACGCCGGTTGTATGAACTCGCCCGCAAACACTGTGGTCGACAGCCCGAGTGGCGGATTTCGCTCGATCTACTCCGCAAGAAATGCGGTTCCGGTTCCACGCTCAAAGAATTCAAGCGTCTCGTCGGCAAAGTCATCCATGACGACATCGCCTCCGATCACTTACCAGACTACAGCATCAGGTTTGAAGACCGGGGCCATGGGGAAAAAGACATCGTCGTTTTCCGCAATCGTGGGAGCATTCCCGCCATTACGCACGGAATCACCGGTCAAGACGCCAAATCAGCCATTCCGCCACTCGACGGCGACACGCATCACGACGCACGCCTCGAAGCGCCTGGCTGGGATATCCACTTTTTAGAGCGTGAATGGCGCAACTGGATCGACATGACGGACGCCGAACTACCACGCAACCCCAACGCCGCCTTCATCGGCTTCTGCCGGAAATGGTTTGAGAAGCGTGGACGACCATGATAGGCAACTGGGCTTGGCAGAAAAAGCTTGCGCGATGTGAAGGAGTGTGGCATCCTAAGTAGACATGCAGAAAAATTTACTAAGAACCTTTTGGAGTTCCGTGAATCACGCGGTGGATTTGATCACCGATTTTCTGAGCGAGCCTTTCAAGGAAAATATTCACTTTCCTCTTGATCCCGTTCGCGAGAAACAAGGTACGGAGGCCGAACTGGCCGCATTGGCGGCACTGCAAAGAATGAGCAATATCAATTGGCATTATGTCAATCACGAATCACCGCCAAACTACCATGAAATGGGCGTTCAGCTTCAGGTGACGACGGACCTACAAAACGCGATCAAAGACTGGGTAGACGCCCTGCAGAAGATTGCTTGGCAGGACACCAAATCGTATGAAAACATGACTCTGTACGGTGGTCAAACGCTACGTCACAGTGCAGCAGTCCTACAAACGATTGTCGAACTGCGGTACCCCCAAGGACAACAGTACCACATGTCGCGGGAGGGAAAGACTCCATTGAATGCAAGCTGGGGAGGTACGATGAACGAAGTGACACCTACGCGGGAATCTCGAGTCAGTTGCCTACAGAGACTGTTGAACAAGACTGACATGTACTACTTGACATCTGAGGCCCCAATCCAGCTCCCCGATCCAAGGTATCGAACCCCAATACAATTGAGGCGTGCACAGCGCGAACGCGAAGCGTTAGAACAGGAGCTCAACTAATCCATTTGCCAGATTAGCGCAGTACCATCACTAATCGAAGCCGCAACCCAGTTACCGCTCGTGGAGACTGACCAGTTGCCGACATGTACGCCGAGTGGCATATCCAAGGCTTTCCCTAGATGTTTTTCAAAGTGTAGGAACATTCCCGAGGGTAGGCCCTCAGTATGATATATCCCGGAATCAATGAGGACGAACGGTTCGTCCGATAAGCAAAGCCCATGCTTTGACCATTGCTCCAGAGAGCTATAGGTCAATTCGGGCTTCGCCGTTCCGTTGTAGGCGAGTACGATACGGGACTGTTTCTTTAGATACAGATCGGGGCGCCCCATCGCAGAAACTGACTCCAGTAGATTGGGAGGCCAGTTTGTCAGCACAGAGAAATCCTTGAGTGCGACGGTTTGAAGTTTTGCACTGGATAAATCTTTGCATAGCAAAAGCCTATCGCCGTGAATAAACACCGGAGCATCTACGCCGCTGGTGGCGCGGCTACTGAATCCGCCCAATTTTTCTTCGAGCGAGGATGTTTCCAACAGATGAAATTGCTCCAGCCTTTTGGAGTACAGACAAATCCAATCACCCGTTGGGCTAACCGTGGCCCAGTCAAACTCGAAGTCTAGCAACTTCGACGCGATAACAGGATCTGCACCAACTACCGCCTTCCGAAGCTCCAGCGTGTTACTATCCAATGCAAGCGTGACATATCGCCCATCATGGACCGCGCCCAAATACTTCCCAACTTCAGAATTGTTGGACAGCAGAATTCCCGAATGCCCATCTATGAGTAAAGTAGGACTGGGGCGAGGTCTCTCGAGATCTCCAAAATAGCCCATGTCATAGATAAAGTGTGCGTCGGGCGTGAACGCAATAAATCCTGACGCTGCCCCCAGCGACCGCACGTGCTTTCCGTCTTCCGCATCATACAAAATCCAAAGCTCACCATCCGACGGAGTTTCCCACTGGCACAAAAGACGCTGGGAATCAGGCGAGATTATCAACGTATTGAGCTTGGAGTCTTCCTGTGCGATTTCGAACAACTCCGCTCCAGACTGGGTGTCCACGCAATGGACTGTGTGATCACGGGTTTCTATCAACGCTCGCGATCCATCAGGATAGAGACTAACGCGCTCGACCGGTGCCGCGAATTCCAGCCGGTGTGTCGCCGCCAGATAGTCGTTCTCAGTAGCGGGAGGGGATTCACTTCCGATGATGGGCGCTGAGTTTGACAAATCCAAATCGTTTGGCTGGCCCACAATAACGTCGCTGATCCAGCCGTCGCAGAACTCAACTTGCCATGCGAACTGCGCGGAGGCGAGTTTGTGATTAGGAACCGTCGCTGACATATTCGCATTGAGAATGTCGATACGCGCTGTGAACGCATCGCCATACCAACCGCCACGCTGGTTTTCGACCCCAGGTGCATATTGATCAAAGGGAATTTCATGCTCCAACGCCGTTCCCTCCGTTCCAACTCTGACGCGGTCAATTAGCAATCCCCAACGACTGGTCAATAGGGAATTCAAATGCCAACGATCATCTTCAAACGCAAAAATTTCACTGGCTAACTCCTTGCGCTTATTGGCAGCAAGCGTATCCAGTCGCAGGGCATCGGGCTTGGCATAAGTCGCACTGGCAATTTCCTTGTCGTCAATAAATTGAACCCAGATCTCTAATTCATCCGCTCTTTGCACCGCGTAGGTTAACTCTCGACGAACAAACTCGTCGATCGTCTGCTCCGCATAGGAATAGTCGGGCGGACGTCCGTATTCGGTTATCCCTTTACCGTTACGGTAGGCTGCTTCAATGCTTGGACGCAGAGTCAATTCGATCGGCGGTTGGCTGCCCTTGGGGACAATGCTTAGCTTCTCAACTCCTAAAGAAACTGCAAAGCTCAAAGCCTCAGTCTTCTTCCAGCGAATCTCGTGCTCATCAAACACAAGCCAAGGCGTGGCTGCAAAACTCTCGCTTGCTTTTCTTGATTGCAACTGGCGATTCTGTTGGACGACATGTGCCAAGACCACTGGTGTCTCGAACGGGCCGAGGATGAAGCCCTCGGATTCACCGGTACGCGAATTGAGCCGCAACCGAACCGGCCCCTCGCGTGTCAAGTCACGCGGCTGAAGTAGTCCATTTAGATTCCCATTGGCCTCTGTGGTTACTTTCCGCCACGCAGAGTCAGCAACACGAAATTCAATAGCGCCGCCGAAGTCAAGCAAGCGCGAGGAGGGGAGAACGCTAATCAACGGATAGAATTCCGGCGCAGCATCGTTCAGTTCCGGCGCGACTTCAAAATCAGTCACACTGACAGAAGTCAGATCGAGATCCTGTTCCGCCGCCATACGTTCGATCCACGATGGCGCCATGGGCTGCCCAGTCACGTAATTGGGCTGCGTTCGTGGCCAAAGCTGGTAGCTTAGCCAACCAAGAATCAAAAACGCGATCGTCAGTACAACCCTCTTCTTATACCAGGCATGCTCACTGAGTTGCCGATGGATCAAAGCAAGTTCAGTTTCGAATTCGGCAGCCGATTGAAATCGTTGGTCCGGCTGCGTTGCAGTAGCTCGATCGAGGCAGGCATTTAATCGATGGACCGTTCGTACTTCACGTGCAAAACGCCAGCTGTTTGACGCCGACACATTCCCTTTTGCAACCAAGCCCTTTAAAGTGTTCCCCAATTGGTAAATGTCAGTTCTTTCATCAACGTCGTTGCCACTCCGCTGTTCGGGTGCTCCCAAATGTGGGGTACCGCCTAAGTAGGGAACAACTGGCTTGGGCCATAGGCCAGCCTCACGTCGCAGCGAAAATCCAAAGTCGAGTAGCAGAGGAACGAATCCTTCACCGCTTCTCTCAAGAAAGATATTTTGAGCCTTAATATCCAGATGCAGTACCGAGTGCTGGTGCACATGCTCAAGGGCAGAGGCAAGTTTCATTCCGACCCACGAAATGTACGCCGCAGTCAACATAGGCGGCTTGGCGTCTTGCAGCGAAATGCCATCTAAGGCGTGTAGGGCAATGAACGAGTAGTGATCGTCTTCGCCGAATTCCATGACTCTAATAATGTTGGCATGAGCAGGTTGCGCCAAGTCATTGATGATCTCGCCTTCACGCTGTATCAAGGCGGCATGTGGAGAACTCAAGGGCGCGTACTTGATGGCGCAGCAAGGCCTCGGGCTCTTCAAAACTCGGGCGAGGGCAAGGCTTCCTTGTCCACCGGAGTTAAGACGCGAAAGCAGAAAATACTTTCCGATACGATCCGGCAGACGCACCGAGGGGTCAAGCGTGTCAAAAGCTTCACCGACTTCGACCGACAGAATCGGGTGAGCTGCTACCAATTGCGAGCGGCTTGTTGCACCCGAATAGATATGATAGACCTCGCTCAACAGGAGGTCGCTTAACAGCACTACCATAGCCCAGTCGGGTGCGTCGGTATGCGTTTCCCCGAACTCAAAGTAAACTGTTTCGAGCTTCGCGGACGCTCCGTTTGCCAACGAATTATCAAAAGCAGCCACCACCTCATCGACTTTCGTTTGCCATTCAGCTCTTTGGCGATTCGACTCGCGATTGGGAGATTCGGCAGGATCCAATGTCATGCTGGATACTCACCTTCAAGCCATTGTTCAATCGCAGCGATGATCTCACGTCGCAAACGCTGAACTGTATTGTAAGTCAGTTTAAGCTGTTGGCTTATAGCCTCTAGTGTCTTGCCATGCAGCCAAAGCTCCAGTACGGTTCGATGTGTATCCGTTGGGCAGACGTTCGGTATTTGCATCAGCCAAGCATGAAACCGTTCAATCGCAACTTGCTTTTCGACAGGCGTCTTGTCGTCATCCAGGGACTGATTGATGTCGACCCCAATCAATAGATCGATCGCGGCGGCGATCTGAGCTTCGATCCCGCCGCTTTGATCATCCCGGGATTCAAGCTGTGAGAAGGCAACCGTCTTTCCTCTTGCCGTACGATAGGCATGGCGGGCAGTGTCCAACTTGCGTTCGAAATGCGGTTTCAAGAACTCGTACAAACTAGGGTCGTCAATCGGCGGGCAGTCGTCCTTTTCAATTGCCGAGCGAAAGGCGCTGTTAACGATGTCCTCCGGAGCATTGTTGAGCGAGTATTGGAGTTCACGGAAATAGTGCTGGGCAATTCGAAGCAGAGCTTCGACTACTTGTTCAATGCTTCTCGGTTCGTCGGCTGAGCTGCTCATGTGGTGTATCCCTTCTCAGTTTGCGTATTCGTCGCCGCTTCAGCATTAGGCCAAAGCGCTCTTACTAGCTTTGGATGGAACACTGAAGATTATTGAAAAATAATCGAAAAAACTTCTACCCACTCCCCAAAGAAGATATCGGATTCACGCCCAACTGCCAGCAACGTGTCACAGGACTGCTTCTGGAAAAATCCAAGAGACTGTAAACCATCCGCCGACTTTGATCCAGGCTGAGTAGACAACAACACTGCCTGCTCAATCGCAACTGGGCACGGCAGTGCAGCGTGTCAAGCGAGAAAGGAGAAAGCCGGTGTCGATTTTAGCTTGCAAACGTATCTGTATTTCAAACCAGTGAATAGGGAGTAGTGAAAATGTTTTACTTTGGACTTGGAACGCTCGAGACGGTACCACAGCTGCAACCCGAAGGTGCGCCCGTTTTGGGATATGTCATACTGACAGTGATTGTACTTGGGATTATCGGATACTTCATGGAAAAGAAGGAAACGCACCACTGGATAGCTCGTGGCATCAGGACCAAGTGATTGCCGTGTTGCCTATCGCCTTTCCCGAATTACGGCCCAGTTTTTGGGCTAATCACCATGGATCGAACTCCTCGATCAGCCAGCCCCCACCCGGTCCCCCACAGCAAGAGTATTGGTTCGACGCCTTGCTGCTCCTAGTAGCAGTATGTGCTGTTCTGAAACCGGTTCTTTGAGCGAACGTGGAGCTGCGCGATCTTGGATGCACTACAAAGCTCCAGCCCACCACGGGCTGGAGCTCATTCTTCCACAGTAGACCAAGACTTTTGAGGGATAGTTACTTTGAACAATCTATTGATGGACCTGCGTGAACGCAGGAATCACAACCAGTTGCTACATACACTTGCCAAGCTCACTGACGAAAGGGAATTGGAAACAGCGGTCCTTGAGATGGACTCCGAGGACTTCGTGAAGGTCGGCGTGTGGATCTCATCAACATGTCGCTTGGCCAACATCCAACGCACTCTGATTATAGGCGGACTACTGTATCTGTACTCAGTGGCTGCAGCGGTACATCAGTGTACAGAAGTGTTTGAAAATCTGTTAGCAGATATCGGAATCAGCAAATCGCAGGCCTATCGCAGTCGGGATTCTTGGATTTACTTTGGTCGTGTGTTCATTGACGAGCCGAAAATCACGGACCAATTTGTTGCCGAAAGCATCAAGCTGTTGTCTGAGCCGCAAGCGACGGATCTTGCGCGTCAAGAAGCCTTGGAGCGGGCGAGAAACGGCGAACGCATCAGCATTGCAGTTGCTAAGGCAACGCTTGCCAAACACTCCCAAGTGCTTGGTGACAAAGGTAAATCAGAGCGCAAAGCCAAAACCAGACGTGCGCCGTGGATGTTCGAGGGGCAAGTTTCCAAGATCATCGTCAGGCCAGCAATGGCTGGAGCCCTAGCGGATCCAACGGCTTTGATCAAAGACCTTGAGGATGCTATCAACGCTCTGTCACAGCAAGTCTATGCAACGGCCTAAGTCAACAGGAACACTGAGATGTTTGGACAGCTAGGAAGTTTCGATGAGGCGTTTTCGGAATCGCACGTGGAACCTGTACGATCAGGGGCATCGCGGCTGCGTAAACGCAAGACGATCAAACAGATCACTACATTCTGGTCGGCCAACGCTTTGGCCATTCCGGTGATTGGGCTGATCGCAGCATCACTGGTCGCGCAGGGGCTGCGCGGAGTTATGCCAATTTTTCAACTTCGACTATACAAGCTGCCCATCCCAGGACTGGCAGCCATGAAGAACTATCAAGGATTCGACAAGTTTGATATCGCGATCTTGATGTCACTACTGCTATTCGGACTCGTGTCCTGCCTCTGGTGCAGAATTTTTACGGAGCTCTCGGGGCACGGCACGATTTCAGATCAACGAATCAAGAACCCCATTATCTTTTACCTGCTTACGTCCATAGCCGGAATCATTATCGGCGTAGATGCCCTGATCTTCTTCACCGGCTTACTGGCTGCGGAGGCGGGCTGGGGCGAGACGCCCTGGTTTGTGGCGCCCGTCGCCACGCTCTTGTGGGTCAGCATTCTTGCCATCCTCGGCTGGTATCACAGCGACTACCACCACTCCAACATCCTATAGGAACTAATCATGCATAGCGAAAGAAACAAGTACTACTACGCTGCGTTGTTCATCGTCGTCTTCATGGGCATCAAGCTGATTATCTTGACTGGCTGTGTGCCTAACAATGCCGCCGAGCGCGAGGCGCCGTTTGAGGTCACGGAGCTGGAAAGCGTGATGGCCATAGTCATCGACGTCAGTGGATCATTTCGGGACAAGTGGGATGCTGACGCGTATCGAATGTTCGTAAATCTGTCGCAGCGGTTCTTTGAAGAGTCAGCGGGGGGAGAAGCACGTCTGATCATCTCACAGTTGAGTGCGAACAAACAGGCGGTGTTGTTTGAGGGGCACCCAAGCGATCTTCGAAAGCGGTTTCGTTCGCCTGAAGAATTCAGTCAGTTTCTACTCGACAACTCCGATCCAAGCAGCTCGCGTGTTTACGATGCGACGCGGCAAACGATCGACTACATGAACGGCCTAGAGGGTGTTACGGAAAGCACTCGCATACTCACCGTCATCCTTAGCGATCTGCGAGATTCAGAATCAGATGGAACTATTCGCGGTAGCACGGGACAAGCGATGTTGGACAGTCTCTCGGCGTATCAGCAACGCGGTGGTGCGCTGGCCCTGTATTACGTGGCCAACGAGGAAATCGCTCGATGGAGAGAAGTAATCTCAAGAGCGGGTTTTGAACCGGGGTTCTATACGATCGAAACAGAAATCAGTGCCAAGCCGCGTCTACCAGACTTTCAGTGAGTCGGGGCAATAGGGATTAATGGGCTCAGGATGAAGAGAGAAGATTTACTCAGCGACCTGCCGCGCGGTCGCGATGCGAAAACGATTGGTCAGGCTCCGTTCTCACACTTTGAGTCGACTGCCAACATAGCCGCAACTCGATCGCTCGACTTTGAACCGAAGGAAAACAAAGCGGGAAAGATTTTTCTTGGTGTAGTCGGAGGAACAGTAGTAGATGAGTCCAACCGGGGCGGATCGTCGCAACGCTATGTGAAAGGCGGAGAGCTACTCGGTATTCTAGATGACAGACACCACCTGCTAATTGGCCCTAGCCGCTCCACCAAGGGGCGTGCGGTCATCGTGCCCAACCTCTTAATGTTACCAGCCAACGCCAGTTGTTTGTGCATCGATCCCAAAGGTGAGAATACTCGACTGACTGCGTGGTGGCGCGCGAGGCTCCAACCTGTGGCCGTCCTGGATCCAACGGAATCTTCCGGAGCGTTGGCGAGACAATACAAGGCGAAATTCAATCCGCTCAACACACTTGCTCGCTGTGAGCGATCCCAGATGGTCGCTTATGCCCGGATGATCTCAGACTCTTTGATTGTGCCTGGAGATTTCAAAGAAAAGCACTGGGACGCGACGGCGACTCAGTTTCTGTCGGCACTGATCGTCCATGTAGCAACTTGCCCTCGATATGCGTCATGCCGTGACCTCGTCACAGTGCGTCACTTAATCTCCGAGGCGGGTTCAACACTTCCAGGTTCGAAGGAGAAATGGCTAGAAACGGAAATGATGTCCAACGCAACGGCGAGCAACTTCGTTATCAATGGTGCCCGACAGTTCTATCAACGCACAGGCGGAGAATTTTCCTCTGTACTTTCAAATTTACGAAAACATACCGACTGGATCGACCTTGAATTCATCCAAGAGAGCTTAGTGGGTGAGGGGATTGATTTGCGAGACCTGAAACGCAGCGCCATGAGCGTCTATGCCGTCGTCGACGCCATGCACATGAGTATGTTAAGCGGTTGGTTGCGGATGCTGGTGCAAATGACGCTAGCGGCACACGAACAAGAACGAAATCAGCTAGGCCCCTCGACATTGCTAGCCCTAGACGAATTCAACATTTTGGGACGCTTGGAACCGCTTGAGGTTGCCGCTGCACAGATAGCTGGGCTCGGTGTCAAGCTGATGCCAGTAATACAGGATTTGGGACAGTTGAAGAGCCGTTACCCGAATTCCTGGGAAACATTCGCTGCAAACTCCGGGGTGATCCAAGTGATCGCTCCGAACGATATGACCACTTGTGAGTATTTCTCACGAAAACTGGGGACGACAGTGACGCTTTCGCGATCCACCAACGCACCAACATTCGACCAAGCGACGCAACAAGGCATGACCGGAGAGTCATGGGGCGTAGCAAATCATCCATTGCTCGATCCTGAGGAGCTCAGCCGCTTCTTCGCACGCAATGATCCAATGTGTCGGCAATTGATCCTACGGCCTGGCTATCGTCCAGCCATTATTCAGCGAGCCTATTACGACAAACACGAGATCTTCCTAGGGAGAGTGAGCAATGAGCGTTAATCTTGTACGCGTGACTGCACCAGGGCTGCCGACATGGCCGCGTTTGTACTTCGATCCGAAAACAAAGAGGGCTAGGATCTCAGCAAAACTCGTAACATGGCGCAGCCATTTGTGGGCAGGGCGGATGGAAGTGTTGCTACTGCTTATTGTTTATTCGATCCCGGCGTACTTCGTCTATCAGTGGGTCGTAAACGGCGATGGCGATTTTAGTCGGCGACTTGGTTACGGAATTGTCGGATCAGCGATCGCTTTCAGTCTCAGCAGACCATTGCTGGGTAGCATATTCCGACCATTCTTTGCCAAGATCATTTTCTGTCAGCGAGTGAAAGTGTGGTTCACGCCGACCGCCTTCGCATTTTCGAGTCGGTTCTATTACAAGCCGGTAGTAGTGTGGCGATCCTGGAAAGGCAATCCAGTTCAAGGGCGATTCGACCTTGCTGACGATGAAGAAGCCGAAATGGTCAAAGAGTCACTCAGCTTTGAGCAGAAGATGCGTGCCAAGCATCTTTCCATGGCCAAGGTATTGCGAGTCATTATTACCACGATCAACCCAAGCCGCCTTCTTGGCGCCGAGCACCAAGCCAACTTGGTACGGAGTATCCCACTCACCGAGATCGATGGCAACGACGCGCAAAAATTCACGATGGTTCTTGCCGCCGCGAGTTCTCTGACATCCTTCAAGGCGTCCGACGCATCCAAGAGCAGTACCGACGTTGGAATCGATATCGATAGTCTTAAATAAGGATTGCCAAATGTTGTTAACCATCAAAGAAGTGGCAGCGATTCTCAAGATCAGCAAGAGCTTGGCGTATGCCCTGGTCGCGCGAGGTGCGTTACCACGTTATGAAATCGGCAATTGCATCCGAATTCATCGTTCCGACCTGGATGCCTATCTGCAACAACAGCGGAAGGTGCCCATCACGGAAACCACGCCTCTACCGAGGCACTCTTAATCCGGTACTTTGGAAATCTCATCGATTAGGAAAGTAGAAGGCAAAGACTATGGCAAATCATCACCACGAAGAAACCTTGGACACGCGGCTACGCGACGTGAACGATCGCCTTGAAACGCTGAACAATAAATTCATTGTCGCAGCGTGGATCGCGACCAACATACCACTCATCCTCATCTTGGTGTTTGTACTTTGGCCACAGCGAATGCACACTTCCATTTCGCGACAGCTCGAGAAAAGCGAGTTTAGATTTGAATCTCGCTTCCAAGATGCAGTAAGAGACTTGCGCCGCGAAGTGCGCGCGATCGAATGGGCCGAGCCACCGCCTGCGGCTAGATATGAAGCAGCTAGCCTTCCGGTTCAAACCTCGCTGCCGTCCATGGCTCCCGAAATCTAATAGACCGAGAATTGAAGTTCATTTAGCGCAACTGCAACAATAGGAGGCAAGTGATGGTCACAACCGGAATTTACACAATAGGTATATCCCTTCTGGTCTCTATCGATCTCTTCTTCGCATGCTTGGTGTGGGGAGCCCGTCGAGATACGCTGCCTCAACGCAGGCCTTGGCTGATCTCATGCATTTTTGGGGCCATCGGCTTCCTTGGGGCCTGGGTAGGCGCAACTGTAGCGTCGATGGAGGTAAATCCACAGGCGTTAGAAGCAGCCAAGTTTATAGCTGCCGTGTACTTCATGCTTTTTGGATTCTGCAGTTCAGAGGAAAGCGAAAGCCGCAAGACGGGAGTGGGCCCGAATTCGATCTTGCTGGCGTTTGGTATCGCCTTCCTCAGTAGCCTGGATTGCCTGCTCGCTGGCACCTGCTTGGCGTCCGATGGCGCGCCAATTCTTCTTATGACTTTAAGTATAGGGCTTGCAGGTACGGTGCTCAGTTTTCTGGGGTTGAAGGTTTCCACTCGCATTCGCGCAGCCATGGACGACGAATCAGGTCGATACGAGAGTTACGCAAATTATGTCATGGCTTCAATTTGCTTGTGGAGCTGAATGTCCCAGATGTCTGACCATTCAGAACGGGGATGTAGGTGAAATCGGGGCTCATTGGAACCCCGATCGCATCCTTACCACCAGGAGTCATAGAACACGGTGTAGCCTTCTTCGATAGCCTTGCGAGCTTTGGCGGTGAAAGCGAGATCGTCGTCGTACTCGTCACCGCGTGATTGCCCGAAGAAGAAGCCGTGCGTGGTTGGAAGTTCATGATGGACAATCGCGGCCTCCAGTTGATCCAGATCGTCGAGAGATACAACGACCGGCACGCAGTTAAACTCCTGAGTACCGCCTTTCGCGTAATACAGCTCTTCCATCCAGCCGTGCAGATCGGGGTGCTTTCGCCAGCAATGGAGTTCACTTATTACCTGCGGTTTGAAATCAACTGGTCGATCGATCTTGTCTTTGGTGATGTAGGCGTACATATCAAGTCCCATGGTGGTTCTCCTTTTGGTTCGTTGAGTTTTGTCCCGGAGGACGCGAACCAATCAGGCAGGGGAACAAGCTGCAGTGGTCATGGGCAACACGGTCAGTCCAAACGAAGTGCCGGACTGAGTGGAGCGGGCCGCCCATTGAACGCCAAGCGGCCTCTGCCAAGGTCGCTCCAATCCATCGGGCAAAACGGCCGAACGAGTAGGAGTCACTTGGCGGTATTCGGCGGGCTCCAACAAGTCACTTGACCGGAGTAACAGAAATGTGGAATGCTTGTTTCATGGATCCAGTGCAGACATTTAACGAAATGATGGAAGCCTTCAGCCTTGGCTTGGTTGATGACGCAGCCGAACATGCTGAAAACCTAGCGGAATGGCTGAACCGCGACGGTTTCGCACCGCGATTCAACCTTGCTGCGGGCGATAAGTCATTCACAGTTACCGATCAACTCTCGCGTGAGATCTGTCGTGCTGCCTGTCGCCTTGTGCTCGATCAGCACGAAGCGGGCTGTGATCCAGCACCCTAGGCGTGTAAGAAATATCTTGCTTTCTCACGGAGTTTGTGTTTGTCTCCTCATTCGATGGTAAACATCCCCATCGAACTTTGAGGCAAAGTGAGACTGGAGTATCGGTTTTTAGAAGCGGTGAGGCAGGGAGCAATCGCGGATGTACGAACGGCACAGTCACTTGGCGTCGACATCAACGCGAAGAATATCGACGGGAAAACCGCATTGGAGCTCTGCGAAGAGTTTGCCGAAAATGGCATCGCTCTGGAGTTAATCCAAATAGGTTGCGATCAGACGATTCGGCTCGGGGCGTATTCAGATACTTTGCTGCATCGAGCCGCCCGCCGTGAAAACTATGGCTTTGCGATGCTGCTACTCGGCAACGGCTTTCCCGTTGACACACAAAAAGAACACAAGCGGTAGCTTCGAGTTCATGGAATACAAAGGTGGGAAATGGTGCAGCTATAGCAACATCGCTGCATTTCAGAGTAGTACGATTACCGGGGTTCAACTCGGTACACCTCTAAAGCTTAGTGCATTCAGCGACATAAAAGTCTACGATTGGGTCCAAGGAAACGGATTCAACAACTTCGCAGGGTGGATTGCGTAGTTTCAATCCAGCACCATCAATTGTTGGAATTGTTTTTGGGACTGGAAGCGGCTTTTTTCTTGGCTGCTTCAATCTTGGCAAACGGGCTCTCGCCAAACTGAATGCCACAGTTTTTCTTAACAGACACTTGCTCTAGAGCGTCGTATTGACCTTTCAAACGACCATATTCTTGAACCTGTGGGCTATCTCCATCGATAAAGAATAGGGCAGGCCAAAACAAAATCAGTCCAGCTGCCATAGCAGCGCTGTCGCCATCTGCGTTTTTGTCGACTTCATAGGCAACTTCTTGCACTCGCCTGCTAACACGTCCAAGCTCCGCTCCGATTTGCTTGCAGTTGTAGTTTTGATACTCCTGTAGAGCGTCAATTAGAAATGCCGCCCGCGACAATTAGAATTACCGGGTCGTGATCGATTCTATGCGAGGCCAGTTTGAGAGTGGAAGGGATAGCTAGCAAAGTGCGGTATTGGATTCCGCGACAATTAGAATTCCCTTGTTAGGTGTTGATAAGTCAGTCTATCGCAAGCTCTTACGCAAAGGAGGCTTGCGATGCTCAAGGATTTTCAGGCGAGCAAAATGTTCACTATGCTTCGCAATGGATGCGCTGTGGCAGAGATAGCGAGGAGGCTACCGGTGAGTGAGAAGACGATTCGAACGTATCGAGACAAAGACTTGTTGCCCAGTCAGGTCGAGCGCGCACCGAGGACTCATCGCACGAGGGTCGACCCGCTGGAAGCGTTCTGGCCTGAGGTCGAGGCGCTGCTCGAATCGGACCCGCGTCTGAAGCCTATTACACTGCTCGGTTGGCTGCAGCACAAGCATAATCTGCCAGGTTGTGAACCCTCTGATCTCGCGGCTCCCGACACGTTGCGCAGGACTTTGGAACGCCGCGTTCACAAATGGCGACTTGAACATGATGTAGAGCAAGAAGTCATGTTCCCTCAAGTTCATCGGCCCGGCGAATTGATGGCCTTTGACTTCGTGGACTTGAATTGCTTGGGCGTCAGGATGAAGGGGAAGCAGTTTGACCACAAGCTGTTTCATGCTGTGCTAACTTACTCGAACTGGGAGCATCTTCATCTGTGCTACTCCGAGTCGTACGAGGCCTTGGCAACCGGACTTCAAGACGCGCTGCATCGGGCTGGCGGTGTTCCACAACGCGTTCGAAGCGATAGTCTTTCAGCGGCGGTCAACAACTTGTCCAGTGACAAAGAGTTCGCTAAGCAGTACAAAGCCTTGCTCAAACACTACGGGCTCGATGGCCATCGCATCAACGTGCGTAAGCCTCACGAGAACGGCGATGTCGAGTCGTCCAACGGTCACACCAAGACGGCCATCGACCAAGCATTGCGACTGCGTGGCAATCGTGAGTTTGAAGATGTCGATAGTTATTGTGAATTCGTGCAGAGCGTTGTTGCCACACGCAACGCAAAACGTGCTGTCAAGCTACGCGCAGAAGTGGAGCAAATGTCTTCGCTTCCTCAGCAGCGCTTGGCGACGTTTACCAGTCTGGATGTACACGTCAAGAGTGACTGCATTATCAACATCAAACGCAACCAGTATTCGGTCAGCAGCAAGTATCGAGGCTTGCGGCTGGAAGTACACATTGAACAAGATACCGTTGAACTGTGGTATCGCGGTGAGCGTATGGAAGTCATGCCACGGCTCTTCGGTCGCAACAAGGAGTTGATCAACTTTCGTCACGTTATCGACTCACTGATACGCAAACCTGGCGCGTTCGTTAGTTATCGCTACCAGAGTCATCTGTATCCAACGACACGCTTCCGGTTGACCTATGACACGCTGATTAAGAACACCAGCCAACCCTCAGCGGTAAAACAGTACTTGACAATCTTGCACGCTGCCAAGCACGAAGGCTTGGATACAGTGGACGAGATCTTGCAGTCGCTGCTTACCAGCGGCAGTGAGATGACAGCCGCCGCCGTATTGGCGTTGATTGCCAGTGGGCAGCAAATCCCCGGTCCGATGGATATGGATATCGCTCCACCGGACTTAAACGAGTTCGACGATTTACTCTTAGACAAGGATGCCTACTATGACCAAGAAACCTGCTACCAACCAAGCCAACTCACATCGCAAGCCGCCTCAGAGGGCGGACTCCAAACTCGACTCAGCGACTACGACGCTCATCTCGGAATTACCTCAGCAATTGAAGGAGCTACGTCTGCCGACGATCCGCGAGATGCACACTCAAGTGGCCGAGCAAGCGGCGCGGGATCAGTGGTCGCACTTGCAGTACCTAGCCGAACTGACAGCCAAGGAGTGCGAGTCGCGGAGTCAGAATCGAGTGGCGCGGTTGATGAAAAGCTCGCACTTGCTCGAGGGCAAAACTTGGGAGCAATTTCAATGGTCGCGGTTACCATTGCATGTAACCCAACAGTTCGAGATTCTGCGCAGCGGATCATTCTTGGATCGACAGGACAACGTATTGATCTTCGGCAATCCGGGCTCAGGGAAAACGATGCTGCTCGCCGCGTTGGGGGATCAACTGGTTCGGCGCGGTCGATCGGTATTATTCACGACCTGTCAGATGTTGGTGCAGGAATTACTCCGCGCCAAGCGAGATCTTCGAATGGAACGCTGGATCAAGAAGCTGAGCAAGTTCGAAGCGCTGATCATCGACGACCTGGGGTATGTGCAACAGAGTCGCGAAGAGATGGAGGTATTGTTCACGCTGCTGTCGGAGCGTTACGAGCGAGGAAGCGTTCTCTTGAGCTCGAATCTACCGTTCAGCAAATGGGAGCAAATCTTCAAAGACCCGATGACGACTGCCGCAGCAATCGACCGCTTGATCCACCACTCCGTGATCATCGAGCTGAAGATCAAAAGCTACCGATTGGACGAAGCAAAGTCGAAATCACCTCAGCCTTCACCTGGCTCCAAGGATACCAAAAAGGCGATGTAGGATTCACGCAAACCAGGGAATTTTAATTGTCGCTAAAGTGAACTTCTAATTGACGCCGAACAACTCCATAGGAGAAACGTCCGTCGCTGGAATTTCATGGGTATGGCTAGCACACGCACTTGTGAGAAGCGAAAGTAGCAAAGCAAATTTCTTCATTAGGCAGGTTCCTTTTGTCTTGGTTCATCCAATTACCAGCTAACACGCGGAAGGAGACCTGTCCAGAAAAAATGGCAACTGAAGTGATAATGTATCTTATGGAAACTGAAGCACCTCGTTTACCATCAAGAGTTAGGCAAATTACTCCGCCGAGGTGCCCCCTGCCAAATCACCGCTGCTCGCGATAGTGAATTCCAACTTTTGTCATTGCACAATTCAAGGTTGGAGCTGCTGTATCTGCTCGCGGAAACGCTATTCTATTGCCACTGGTTGTGAGCGATTCGAGGAGCGGGATGGCCATCTACAATCGATCCTGGATTCGATGTACGGCTTGGGAATTTGCCTTTGCGAAGTGGGAAGAAGCCCTTATGAGCGACGATTTAATGTCCTTGCCGCTACGCGAGCTTCTGGAGAAGTTCGCAGCGGGCAAACATAAGCCCGGATCTGGAAGTGCGGCGGCCTTGCTCGGGCTTATCTCTTCCGCGCTGTCACGGACCGTGATTGCCCTCACCATTGGTAGACCAAGATACGTGCCCGTCAGAGACGAGCTGCTGGAAATCTCAAGGGAGATCGAGGCAGAGATCCAGCCGCTTCTTGAAGACGCTTTCGTACAAGACTCAATCCTTTTTGACGAGGTGATCAAAGCGAGAACCTTTCGCGACGAGTCCACTGATCATGCAGAATGGTGGCGACGATCACACGACGCGCTCAGCAGGCTTGATAAAGCGTCGTCGATCGCGTTGGGTATCTCAAGAAAGTGTATTCGACTTACCGAACTGGCAATCATCGTTTTTGACAAAGGTTTCGAATCCGCGCAGGGTGATTCTGAGGTTGCTATTGAAGCCGCTCTCTCCGGTGCAACAGGCGCTCTGTCTGTCGTCTACTTGAACCTCAAAGACTTCCGGGGCGAAGCACATGCAAAGAAGACGCTTGACGCCGCAGAAGAGCTTGCCTCTCTGGCGAAGGGGCTCCAGGTTCAGCTAAAGAAAAGAATGGAAAGCCTGCGGACTCACGCGGTAAAAATGAACAGCGAGATCTCCCTTAATGCTCCAAAACTGACCTTAAAGAAGAAAAAGCAAGATAGGTACACGAAAGACGAACTGTTTCAAATCGCGAAGAATATTCACTCTGAGCTATGGTTAAATCGAGATAACATCTGGAGTGATTCGGGAGCTCTACTCCCAGTACAAATCATCGATCCCGCAACAACCTTCAACCTCCATGGCTACGAGTTTGAGGAGGTCGTGTCCCTTGGAATGGATTTTGTCGACGGCGAGAATGTTGAAATAGCCGGATACGTTGACAATGAGAACAAGGTGGCAAAGGTCTCAAGACAGTTCGCACCTGACGTGCGAAGGTTCACATGTGCCCATGAGCTGGGGCACGCGATACTGCATAAGCAGAAAACACTTTTTCGAGATCGCGCACTAGACGGCGGATCAGTCGGAGGAAAAAGGCCACAAATTGAGTTTGAAGCAGACACGTTTGCTACGTTTTTCTTGATGCCGGAGGTGTAGGTAAGGGACATCTTTGGGCAGATTTTTGGACGGGAAAATTTTGAGGTCAACCAGGGGTCTGCCTTTGCACTTGGCTTCAAGGGCGTGAGCGATATGCAATCGAAACTTTCAACAGTTCGTCACCTTGCCGTGAAACTTGCCACCACCGATCTCTACTCTGGATTTCCAACGCGATCACTGTGTGACATTTTCGGAGTATCGCCCACAGCAATGGCGATCAGAATTGAAGAGCTTGAGCTGATCACTCCTCTATAAAATTCCAGAAGGTTCGATGGCGACTGCGAACTTCATTGGCGATCACACGGAACTTTTACGGAACTTTGTTGGCAATTCAAAGCCCCTTGATTGCCAACGCAAGAGCACTAGAATAAAGACATAAGTCGCATGAGAACATTGACTTACAACGTAAACGCAGTTCGGTAACAATGTAAGGCCAATCCGGTTAACATACTTTCGAGTCCTACCGGAGGAGCCTTTCAGTTTTGGTGCGAAACTGCGCCAATCTGGTAAACACAAGAAGCCGAGACGAGAGTCTCGGCTTTTTTCGTTTAAATCCCGCGTTTTTCTTGGTTTTCAGCGATCGGAGCCTCTCTGCCGTGTCTCTGTCCCGTCAGGTGTAACGTCCAGGAACGCTCGTTTCCCGCTCGGCACCCCGCACAGAACATCAATAACTCTCTGACTCTCCTAGTTAACGGAGACATCCCGGTTAACAGAATTGGGGCTTGTAGAGAGTACTGCCGGCGACTGAGACCAGAGAGTTTGAGACAAGTGCCGTCCGGGCTCTCTAGAGTGGGACGAAATCGACCCAATCGGCCAGTTGGAAGCGACGTCCTGACGGGTGTTCAGGCAATCGAGAGTACAGAGAGTAGCTCTTTCGACGAAGCTAAGATGGCTCTGCCTCATTTTCGAGCGCCTTCTCGTGAAAGCAAATGTCAACTTCTTTGTTCCCATGATCGTACGTGATCCTGAGAATCGTTTCGTTGAGGAGTTGGGCACGCTGTGGAAAGGTCAGCTGGGACCATTTGTCTGCGTACTGCTTCGCCAACGCCGGATACTGCGTTGAGGCAGCGATTTGGGCCGCCACAAACTCTTCCATATCGGACGCACGCACTGATACTCCT
>JBGSTP010000167.1:0-8185 GCA_041736515.1 Pirellulaceae bacterium | reverse complement strand
TATTTATCGCACCTTCAACTCAGTCTGTGGCGAGTCGCGCAAAACCACGGATTCCCCCCCATAGCATGTCCGCTGTACGTTGACAGCTAAAAGCACGTTTGTTTCGGGCGGCTCTCGATGACGTCCCCCTCACCACTCGGGACACAGCATTTTCTTGGATAGCGCACATTGCCGATCAAGATGCTATGACCCTGCCTCACTATGTGGGCTTTCTCAAAAGGTCAATAAACACACCGTCTCGAATCAGTTCGCATAATCAACCAGTACCGAATCTAACGCCCCCGTGTATGTGCAAAGCTTGCTAGGCATGCCACAGGAGGATGCTCCGCTTGAGAACGCCACAATGGTCACTCAACGTGCTGTGACCCCAAGTGATATTGTCAAAGTGCTGTGACCCCAAGTGATGCGAAGATGAGTGAAGAAGAGCATTTTTCCTGGGTTGGTAAAGCCATATCGGTCTTGGATGTTGCGTCGGGTTTAATCGCAATCCAAGATAAAGTGCTGCTAGTCCCTGCAGGTATACATCAGGCAAACATGTTCTGCTATTTGCCCAACCACAGCACAGTTGAGCGACTTTCATCCACGACTGCTATTTGGGAAGTGTCAGCAAGTCTCGCGGACAACCTCAAGACCTATTGGAAATCAACCCGTCGTTACAAGTGCCCATGGACCAACAAGAGCCTGAAGTGTGTAGTGGCTGTCGTCGTGCAACTTTTGCCATCGTCACATCCCGTCGATTCACTTGGCAAGATTAAACTCAAGGAATATGGCACGGGGCAATTCGCACTGAACTGGACGTATTGCTCCCTTTCCAGCAACTTCTGTAATTATAGAATTCACTTTAACGTCGTTTCCGCTGGTACTATAACATTGATTCATGAATGGCGCAGCCAGATGTCAGTTCTAAGCATCAAGATTCCAGCCGATTCAGATGAGCAAAGCAAACAGAAGTTTTTTCAAGATTCTCAATCAGCATCGAAATTGGTATGCGATACAAGTAGTGTAGTTCGAGGGCATTGGTTCGTCCCTCTATCAATGCCTGCGATTCAGCATTTCAGCTACACCGGTTGTAGACGCTTTGAGCAGGGCGAGAGAATCTTCGCCGCTATGCCAAACTTGATCGGACTAAGCTACTTCCCAGTCGCGAAGATGTTTCCACAAAATGCCAGGATTGTTCGAGGCTTGGACCAGAGCGGACTTTGGGAAAGACTAGAGCTGCTCTATGTGCGGCAATCCCCAATTTGCAGCCCATTCGCTGAATTTCGTGGAGATGAACCTCAATTTCCAAAATCCGATGGATGCCTTGGTTGTCCTGCAAGCGAATTTTCCGAAACTTGAGCGGCTGCACATTTCGCACCTTGGGGAGGAAGTTCTTGAGAGTATTTTGGCAGCACAACTTCCCTCGCTTCAGTATCTCGACCTTCAATTCAATAACATCTCACCCGCAGCTTTGACCCATTTCGCGAAAGAGATGACTCTCCGTGGCTCAACCCTTAGAGAAGTAAGCATCGACTTCTACGATGATGAGAAGACTGAGTATTGCGATTGGAATGGCTCCGTAGTGGAATCCTTTAACGGCAAAATTTTCGAAGATGATATCACTCGGCTTTACCTTGCTGGTACGGGCTTGCGGGCAGTCGCCAGAAAGCCCCTGTACTTCTGAGAAAGTTACGCTCCGCTCAACCTCGAGTTTTGGCTCGCTCGAAGTTGCACCAAGCTTTTATCTTCGTTCTGGCGACGAGGGCAAACTCTCTACTTGCAAGAGAGTTTGGACTTACCATTGTCATTGAGACTGCAACCCAGAAGTTGGCTGCGACACACTGCTTGGTTTCGGCCACGCACTACAGTAAGCTCACTCAGCTGACCTTATAAAGCGAACCAAAACTTAGTTACCTACCTGAAGTTCCCAGAGCTGCAAGTCGTCGGAAGGTTGTTTGACAGGAGCATCCTTCGGCTCAAGTGTAACAAAGAGTCGAGGTGTGGTGACAAGAGGTGTCTTGATAGTGAAAAAGCAGCTTCCGTTTTCTTCCGACCGAAGAGTCTGAATTGCGATCGGAACAGTTCCCGCTTGCTCCACCCACAAAATATAGTCTCGATCAATCGGCGCAGGCGGAAATTGAAATCCGAAAAAGTGAATCTCTCCGACTAAAGGATCCCATACTGCCGTTGCCCGAAACTGTGAAGGTGGATGGCCTAATGAGACAAACTCAGTGGTACGATACTCGGGTTGCACCATTCGAAAATCGGAAGGCACAATACCTTGGCCATCCAAGGAATCCGTGCGCGCCTGGCTAGGCGGCAGATGAGCGTTGCTACTCGCCCTATCATTCTGTAAGGAGATGGGAATGCTGCCTGATTGCGACACAGCCATCATGAACAAGAGCCCCGCCGCTAGCGATCCGACATAGGCTGAGATCGTTAGAGCATATTGGGGCATTGAATTGCGTAGTACAGCTGTTCCGCTTCCGGTATCGATCAGATACTGGGACCGTTTCGCGCGTTCAACAATCTTCGTCAATCTTGCTTGTGAAACAGGCGTACTGGGAGCAGCCTCGAACAGCAAGTCGATGCCTATTAGAATACTCGACATCTCGCGTTCGCATTCTTCGCATCCGTTCGAGATGTGTCTTTCGATAGCATCAACCTGACCTTCATCCAGTTCACCTAGCTGATATTCAACAAAAAGCTCTTGTAGAGATTTGCAATCCATGAGTCTTATCCTAGCTCCAGCGTATCAGCCAATTCTGACTTCAATTGCATTAGGCCTTTCCGTATATGCGACTTAATCGTTCCCAACGGCAGTTGCAGTCTCGCCGACACTTCGCGGTGTGTTAAGCCTGAAAAAAAAGCAAGTTGCAGTGCGTCGCGTTGTTGTTTTGGCAGTCGCAACAATGCACACTGGACCTGTTGACGTTTTTCCAAGAGCAGTGCGGCAGCCTCAGACGTTTCGGAATGGTCATGTCGCGTAGACTGTGTTTCATTACTCATGATCTTTTCCATTTGCACAGTTTGGGAGCTTCGCCTTCGCAACCTGTCGATACTTCGGCTGCGCGCTAAAGTGAGCAAATAGGTTGCTATCGATGCGCGTTCAGCATCGTACGACTGTGGACGGTTCCAAAGTTCCAAAAAGACATCTGACATGACACTCTCTGCTTCGAGTTGCTCGCCCACGATGGATCGGCAGAGTCCTAGAACGCGAGGTCCGTAGACTTCGATCAACATCGACAAAGCCAACTCTTCGCGCTGGGCGATACGATCAACCAGTTCTTTCGTATCGTACTCCGCCAGTTCCTGCTTGGGCACGCGGCTCATTTTGGGCCTTCTCAGAACAGGTCTCATGGTTGTAAGGGCGTACTTGAAACTGAAGCCTCTGGCGACACTCGCACGAACTGGACAGCTACGGTCATCCAACAATCCTCAAACGGGTCGATCGACTGCTTTTCCAAAACGAACCGAAAAGCATTCGGCGTACCATCTGCAGCAATTGTCGTAACGAGTGCCGCAGCGAAATCTCCCTCTAGCGTTGCACCGCCAACCTGCCAACTTTCAGCAGCGCCCAGTGCATCGTATGGGCTCTCAGCTACCATTTGAGCAAACTTCTCGAACGGGCCCGTTTGTTCTCGATTGCTTGGAGCTGCCAGTCCATAACAAACCCGCAACGCAGAAGGGTCATGCCGAGTCGCTCGAAGCGACTCGACCTGCATGCGAACCACTTCGATCGGCGAAAGACTCGGTGATGCAACGTGCGGATCTTCAAAATGTTCCGCAACTTCTCGGGTAACTTCTTCCAATTGGCCCGACGCGTTGGAGGCTGTTTCACGAACACATAACCATATAAAGCACCCCGCCAAGAAGCAGCAAATGCAAGTGATAAAAGTTCGTCCGGGTCTCAAAACGTATACCTTGTGCTAAACGCTTACTTGCCAGGAGTCGTCAATTACGCGATGTCGGACTCCCGGCACCCACCAACTGCGGTGTCTGCTGGTGGGTACCGACCTGTCCTAGATCTAATCAAACGCTACTTTTCCCTTATTTATACGTCTACAGCCGCAGTTGCGGATGCGGTTTGCGAATCTTTCTTGCAACTTGTTTCTTTATGAGTCAGATCATCGCAAGAAATTTGACATGCGGGCACCCCAAACAAAAAACAAAAGTTCTTTGAGCCCGCCGAAATTCTGCATCCATTGGCACGCTTCAGTTCGTAGCTCATGCGTTGGACATACAGACGTGTTCCTTGCCCCCATTTTCCGGCGTCCTTGGAGTTGACCATGCGTTTTGCTACTTTTGCAGCATTGTTCTTTTCTGCGATTTCATCTTCAGCATACCCCGTTTTCGCCGCAGACCATTTGGACTCTCCGTCGGTCCAGGCGGATGGTTCGGTCGACATCAATGACCTCTATGCTTTCCAGTCGCCATCGAATCCAGACAACTTCGTAATGGTGATGACGGTCAATCCATTGGCTGGAAGTGTGAGTGGAACTGCTTTTAATCCGGCAGCCGTCTACGAATTGGCGATCGATGTTGACGGCGACGCAAAGCCCAATCAAGCGTACCGGTTTTACTTTGCGAATGTTCGGCGTGGAGTGCAGCGTTTTATAGTCATTGATCTGAGCGGAAGACTTGGAGGCACGGGGCAGACGGGTTCTGCGTCAACGCTCGTGAACGGTGGCGTCGTCACTGCGGGGGTTTTCGACGATCCTTTTTTCTTTGACCTGGCTGGATTTCAAAACGGACTGAAATTCACCGGCAGAGATTTCTTCGCTGGAGCAAACGTCAGTGCAATCGTAATAGAAGTTCCAAAGTCGAGTCTCCCAGTAAGTGCGATCAGCGTTGCAGCGCGAACTGTAGTCGGTGGTCGGCAGTTTGATCGTATGGGCCGTCCGGCAATCAATACAGTATTGATTCCTTCCGCTAGGAAGAACGCGTTTAACGGAGCTTCCGTTGCGAACGACACCGCGAACTTCGCTGGAGATGTCCAAGCATCCTTGATTGGACTAGGAAATAGTCCAGCACGGGCAGGAAATTTGACCAGCATTTTGCTACCCGATGTACTGACCTTCGACACGTCCGTCATGAGCGGATTTCTAAATGGACGTCGACTCGTAGACGACGTGATCGATGCAGAGCTTGGATTGATCACCAACGGTGTCATCTCCGGCGATGGCGTTAACGCGAACGATGTTCCGTTTCAAGCCACGTTTCCTTACCTCGCACCAGCTCACTAGGGCAGTCACTCGCAGCCTGTGTTCGAGTCGAATTCTCTAATCATTTAAAGTTATTATGCGAAATTGTTGCAAAGCCATATTGGCGCTAATAGGTCTCTCCTTGGCTGAACTGCCTTTGTCTTTTTGCGTCGGTCAAAGCATCGCGACACATCAAATGCCGCCGCGGGCAGATCCCTACGTTCTTCGATTCGATGACTTTTCCTGGACCGACCCAGTCGATTTGCGGCCATTGGACAATGCGGTGCTGATTGGTCAACCGATCGATCTGGACCAAACGCTGGTTTCATTCGAACGCAAAGTCACTTCAAACTCTGATGACTTTGTCAATCGTACGATCCTGGGTCAACTTCTGCTGCGACGGGCAAAGGAGCGAGATCACTTGCCGTCTTACCTTGAATCCGAGAAAGAGCTGCGCCGAGCGCTCGCATCAAATCCCGGCTATATCCCTGCAAAGTCGGCTTTGGCTGCTACTTTAATGGCCCAGCACAAATTTAGCGAGGCCCACAGACTCCTGCTTGAAATCGAAAGCGAGATGCCAGATCGGCCAGCTACACTGGCGGCATTATTCGATTGTAGTTTGGAGTTGGGCCAGTCCAACTTGGCTTTAGGCTTCTTGAAGCGTCTGCAGGCCATCGAGAACTCAGCGCCTGTACTTGCTCGTGCAGCACGCCTGGCCGAACTAGCCGGAGATCGAGCTGGGGCGTTGGCGTTGCTGGATGCAGCGATCGAAAGTCTCGTCCGCACTACAGTATCCTCTCCTCAGTCACTCGGTTGGTACCGTTGGCGCAAGGGCACAATCCAATTCGATCTCGGAGAAATCGACGCCGCTCTTGACTCGTTCCATGCCGTTCTTGCAGCGCAGCAGCATGATGAACCTGCACTCGTTGGACTTGCTAACGTACAGTTCGCTAAAGGTGATTTGGAATCGGCAATCGCCACTCTGGAAACAGCAGCAAAAGACAAAGCTCCACCTGTCGTTTCCTTGCTCGGCGATTTATACGCCGTATCCGGTCAGCTGGAGCGGGCAGAACAGCTGTGGCTCGAGACGGAATCGCTCATGCGAGAAGAAGCAAAGATCGTCAAGGTTGCGCATGCGCGCGAAGTGGCCATGTTCTACGCCGATCACAATCGAAATCTTCGCGAAGCTCTAGAGCTAAGCGAATTGGATCTCAACCAGCGTCAGGATGGTTTTGCGTGGGATTGCCATGCGTGGGCTCTCTACAAAAACTCGGATATTGAGAACGCTGGCAAGGCAATCGAAAAGGCGATGGCGATTGTGCGAGGAGACCCCAGAGTCCTGCTTCATGCGGCCGCAATTGCCGCTGCAAGCGGGCGACACGACGAGGCTCGCAGCTATGTTCGCCAGCTCGGACAGTTCAATTCGAAGTTTTCAATTACCTACGCTCGCGATTTCCAAGAACTTCAAAATCAACTTAGCTCCAATCATTGAGAGAACATCCTGTGTTTCGATCCAACTTGCTCCCGCGCCGTAAATCCAGCTCGCAGCAGCACCATCAGTTTCGTCGTCACCTACGGTGTGAAGGCCTAGAGAACCGAATTGTACTCACAAGTTATATCGTTGACACGCTCGACGACAGCAATGCGCCGGATGGTTTGATCAGCCTGAGAGAGGCAGTTCTTGCAGCCAATTCAAACGTGGCGTTTGGCGATGCGCCGGCAGGACAAAGCGGACCAGGCATTGTCGACTCGATCCGTTTCGCGCCGAGTCTTTCGGGTCAAGTCATTACGCTCGGAAGTCTTGGGACGCTACAGATTACAGACGCTCTTGAAATTGCCGATACCAATTCGCAGCCGGTTATCCTGGACGGAAACCAACAGCAGTTGTTTCAGATTGCCGCGGCTGCTACGTTTTTTACAGTCTCGGATCTGACTCTGCGAAACGGCCTTGCCAATCAGGGCGGCGCGCTCCATGTCGAGCCCGGCGTCAACCTAACGCTTGCTAGGGTAACACTCCAGAACAACCGAGCCAACGATGGGGGCGCGATCTACAACAACGGCGGCTCTCTGAATATTCTCGACTCAACCCTGTCGAACAATGCAGCTGTGGCCACCGCTGGGAGCGGAGGGGCGATATTCTCCACAAGCGGAGCTGTAACGATTATTTCTTCACAGCTCTCCTTCAATAGCGCCACTCGAGCCGGGGGCGGAATCGAAATCGTAAGCGGCTCGCTTTCCATGCTTCGAACAAGCTTAGTCAACAATGACGTAAACGGCGTCGCAGGTACGCCAACACCAGGCAACGGTGGAGCCTTGCATGTAACAGGTCTAGCCAATATTACGATTTCAAGTGGTCTTATCACTGGAAATAAAGCAGCTAGTGAAGGTGGCGGTTTGTGGAATCAAGCTGGTAGTACGCTCAACATTCACGATACGGTTATTTTCCGCAACGAAGCCTTGGGCAACGATGCGACCAATGGCGGCGGTGGTATCTTCAATAATGGAGGTTTGGTTAACGTCACTGGCGCCAACACAACGATTAGCAACAACTACGCATCCGGGACCTTGGGTTCTGGCGGGGGCATCTTCAACGATGCGTCGGGCACAGTGAACGTAACCGATGCCTCAATCACCGGCAACATAGCCAATCGCGCAGGCGGCGGTATCGAAGGTGTGGCCGGCACAAACACCAACCTTACCAATGTGCTCCTGAATATGAACAGCGCCGGAGTGGGGTTGGGCGTCGTTGCTGCTCCGGGCAATGGTGGAGGTCTGCATATTACCGATGCAGGGAACGTTACGATCGTGGGCGGAGAGGTTCGCGACAATGTAGCAGCGCGCGAGGGTGGCGGTCTGTGGAACGGCGCTGGCACGATGACCATTAACGGTACAACCATCTCCGGCAACACAGCCAGCGGCGCGGCCGCTCACGACGGCGGTGGTGGCATCTTTAATAACGGCGGACCGCTAAACATTACTGCCGCCACTATTAGCAACAACGT
>JBGSTP010000160.1:0-5511 GCA_041736515.1 Pirellulaceae bacterium | reverse complement strand
GCCAAAATCTCGCTGGCGCTAGCGCTTTCTTTGCTAGTCATGACAATCAGTGGACCGCTCCAGGCGACGCCACTATTCTCGTCATCGTAAATTTGAATCTCGTCGTGAGAATCTTTGACCTGCACTACGGGTCCGCGATCGATAAACAAACCGGTCAGGTTGATCGCTTCGGTCAAACTGCCGCCACCGTTTCGACTAAGATCGAGAACAACAGCATCCACATTGGCTGTGCGGAAGTCGCCTAAAATTCTGCTTACGTCGCGGGTGGTACTCCTAAATCCGCTGGCGTTATCGCGGGCGGCCTCCATGTCCATGTAAAAGCTTGGAAGGTCGATGTAGCCGAACTTAAACGGCTGTCCATTGGCTTTCATGCCGTGCTCCACGATTTGGCTGCGGGCTGCGCTGTCCTCCAAGGAGATTTTGGCGCGAGTAATATCAACCATTGTCGACTCACCGCCTCCGGCCGGAAGAACGCGCAACCGCACCACGGTGCCCGCCTTGCCGCGAATCATGCCGACAACGTCGTCGAGTTTCATATCCACGACATCCACCATTTCACCTGATTCGTTCTGTCCCACCGCGACGATGCGGTCACCCGGCTTCAGACGACCATCTTTATCGGCCGCGCCACCCGGTACGATGCTCGTTAGCTTGGTGTACCCGTCTTCGCTCATGAGTTGAGCGCCGATACCGTCGAGATTCAGACTCATCACGATCCGAAAATTCTCAAGGGTATCATAGGACATGTATGAAGTATGCGGGTCGAAACTCGATGTCAGCGATGTAACAAACAACTCTAGTAATTCATCGGCGTCGGTTTGATGCCAACGCTTCTGTTGCGTGCGGAAGCTTCTGTGCAGACGTTCAATAGGATCTTCGTTTGGATCTCCATTAAGAACACTAATCGCATCGCGCTGGCGACCGGCAACCTTGTCTTTTTCCGCTCGAATTCGATCGCTCTTGTAGATTAGCAATCGATACTTGATTTGCCGACGCATCCGATCGCGAGCCTCGGAATCATCCTTGGGGTAGCTCAGTTCGTCGGGTTCAATGACCAAGTCTTCGTTGATCGCAAAATCGTGTGGTTCGTCAATTAAAACATGCGCCATTTCAAGTCGTTCATCCATACGCTTTAAGAAGCTTTTGAAGACTTCGATCGCAAAAGTCATGTCGCCTTGACGAGCCAAATCGTCCAAACGATCGCGGTTCGTCTTGAACGCGTCGATGTCGCTCTGCAGGAAATAGATCTTCATCGGATCCAAAGATTTCAGGAGCTGATCGAACGCGCGCTCGGAAATCTCGTTGTCCAACGGGTGCTTGGACAGGTGCTGACGATGCATGTATTCCGCGATAGACTTGATAATCGTCCGGTCGAGTGCTCGGCCAGCGGTCATATCTTGGACTCGAGGATTTTCTCGCTTGGGAGTTTGTGCCAAGGCCGACAGGGTCAGTAGCGTTGTTAACGTACATACCGCTACGAAAGCAAAGGTAGATTTTCTGAGCATGAACCGACTTCCGAATATTTTGAGAGTTAATCCAGATAACACAGATAGTGCGGGAATTATGCGAAGCCATTGAGTTTTGCACACATGATGTTAGGAAATCATAAACCCGAGAGCAACAGGAATGTTGCTAGCCCAGCCAAATGTTGTCCATCGCGAACACTTTTTTTGAAAGTACGAATCGGATTGCTTAGAAATTGGAGCTTTAAAGCTTCGTCAAGGTTGTTCGTTGGACTTCCCTGGCCAATTCAGCCAGGGTAGCAGCAAGTGCAAAATCAGTACCTAAAGTGCCGGTAATGATCCATTTCTGGTGTTGATTTTCCGACTGCAACTCTGCAACTCGTTTGCGAAGCGTTTCGACGAGCTCACCTTCAAAAAGCAGGTGGGGTTGCACTACAATTCTCGGGCAATGGCTTCGAGTCAATGGCTGTAACACTTCCTCGACAGTTGGCGATTGTGCAAAAATAAAGCCTGTGGCCAGCTCGGCAACTGGGGTAATTTGCCATCGGCGAGCTACAAAATGCCTCATCTGCTCTGTGGCTGATTCAGACCTGCTTCCCCGCCCGATCATGGCCAAGGCAACCTGTCCGCATTTTGTGCCCTCACAGCTTTCCCGGCAGCTGGGTGCCGTGCTTTTTTGGCAGACTGCTTGCCTGAATCGCAGGGCCGAAAGTTGTAACACCGCAGGGCTTAGCTCCAGTGAGGCCGCTTGTCCCACAACTGTCATTCGATTGTGAGATGCCGCCTGCTCCACGGCGGTGGGGATATCCGACAAAGCATGTCCAGCTGCGAACAATAAAACAGGCGCGGAGATCAGGCGTTTTGCCCCACGTTCAGCCAGGCGTCGAACCGCCACGGGGATGGACGGTTCGGCTAATTCGAGAAATGCCAGCTCCGTAAGGCAGGGGCTCATTAACTGTTCGAATTGTTGGGCTACCTCGCGCAGCTGTTGCTGACCGGCTTGATTCCTGGTTCCGTGGCCAATCAGCAGAAATGCAACTTCGTCCTGTCCGAGGTTCACAATTAATCAACCTGCTCCAAAAATTTGTATCGTAATGGCTCATTGTAGCGAGCCGTACAGTAGCCGGTCACTTGCTAAATCGCTAGCGCTGCATTGCCAGATTGCGGAACTCTCTGCCGCTTGTCTACCTCGCTGTGTGAAATAATGCAGTCTAACTCGCTAGCTAAGAGTACAGCATAGGCCGATCGCTCTCAGTGTAAGCCTTGATCCGAAATCGAGCATGCTCGAGCATTTCACCTACTTGATAAGTCGCGAATGCGTGCAAAATTGGCAAGCACAGCCAGTGAGAAACGAATTAGCAACATGAAAAAATCGCACATCCATGGCGCCATGGCTAACTTCGTAGGCCTTCCACGTGCCAGGGGCCCGAGTGGAATCGACATGCTCCTGGCTTGAATCTAACAGACTTCCCATCCCCATCAATCGTTATTCTACAGGTTTCAAAACACATCGGGGTCTCTTTCAGGCAGTACGCATTTTCCGGTAGTTCGGTCAGGCTGAACTGCTGCAAATCCAGTTATACTGACGCTCAGTCGCCAGAAGTGTCCTAATCGGATGAAAAAAAGCTCGACATTGCGGCGTCACGATTTCAATATTCTTAACTCGCAGTTGATCAGGAAAACGTATGAACATTGTCTGCGCATCGATTTATGGGCCGCGTGTGACTGACCTCGCTGGGGTTAGACGCTTATGCCTGGCAACCATGATGCTCGCAACATGGTTTGCCGCTGCACGTACCCTCGCGCAGGAAGACGGTAGTCAAGTTTATCCAGTAGTTGCGCCGTCATCGTCCATGAAACTAGACCCCTTCTACACAAAGTACGTCAACGCTGGTGGTTATGCCGTCGTGAGTTCAAGTCGCGTAAGTGATTACGCCCTAAAAGAGGCAGCGTACCTGATCGACATGATGTTGTCTAAACGTCCCGACGTTCGCAAAGCGATGATCGCAAGCGGTTCACGAATGATTGTCATGGCGCACGATGAATTCACGACTGACATTCCAGAGTATCGTAATTTGCAACCGAAAGACTATTGGGATGCACGCGCGCGTGGGCTTGGCGGGTCGAAAGACGAGCCTGTGTGTTCCTGCGCCGAAGAGAACGTTTTGGCCTTTCAGGGCGATCCTTACTCACAGGAAAACATCTTGGTTCATGAGTTCGCGCACAATATTCACTTGCGTGGCTTGGTCAACATCGACGAAAGCTTTGATGATCGCCTTAAAATGACCTACGAGCGGGCGATCTCCCAGGGGCTATGGAAGAGTAAGTACGCTTCCACCAACCACGCTGAGTACTTTGCTGAGGGCGTTCAGTCCTGGTTCAACAACAATCGCCAACCCGACCACGACCACAATCATGTCGATACTCGGCAGGAGTTGAAAGAATACGATCCGGGCTTAGCGGAAATATGCGAAGAGGTGTTTGGGGACACGGAATTGGTTATCACAAAACCAACTTTGCGATTGAAAGGGCACTTAGCTGGATACGATCCAAGCCAATCTCCAGAGTTTAGCTGGCCACCTCACTTAGAAAAAGCTAAACAGGAAATTCGCGAGCAAGTAAAGCAGCTCGGAGAAAATCGCAGGACCGATTATAAGAATTGACTCAACCGGTGGTCGCGCGACGACGGCATCCGCAAGACGACCAGGGAACAGCTGGAAATAGCAACAGGCCCTATTGCAATCTAGTCACGCGCTGAGCTTGAATGTGCGCCGACTGAAGCTGGGGAAGGTAACCGCGTAAACCAACGATCCCGACAGCCTGGTTTAAGTATCTATCCAGATTTAGGCCAGGAACAGCGCTCACGTACGCTACAACGCTGCCTGATTGATCCGCGATAGCATATGAGGGCTGGCCCGGGCTGGCAGCGCGGACTGGAACCAGCCAACCGGTTGCATCGTAATTGCCCGCAGCATCGGCACTTTTTTGGAAGCCCGTGTTGACTACCGCAGCTGGATTTCCAAGTACATAATTTCCGCTGGATGGCGCAACTGAATTCATGGCCATAAAGGTGGCGTTTGATACGGCGCCGTTCAATGCCACATAGCCACTTCGCTTGGCTAGGTCGGCAAACTCCTCGATGCGCTCGATTAGTAGCCTAGCTTGGCCACGCTCAATTGCGTTGTCACCGTGTTCAACCAGATAGCGTGCGCCATCGTATATCGACTGCAAGCTCCAGAACTGCATTGGTTGCGTTACTGCTTCACTGAGCGCCATCTGCAGCTGACTCAGATCAGCCTTGGTGGGCATCAAATTGGCAGCACTCACCGGATTCACGGCACTCAAAGCATTCATACCCATTGGACTTTGACCGAGGCCGTACCAATTTTGGTTATCCGCTGGGATTGATTTAGCGAGCGCGGATCCATGGATCGAAAAATCTGTTGTAGCGGCTAGCTCAGGCTCAGGTCTTTGCAACCCGAGCTGCTGCGATGGAGTTATGGTTGAAACCAGCTTAGCTCGGGCATTCTCAATTGCCTGCGTTGCCAAATCCAAGGCACCGTAAGGGGGTTCGTTTGCAGCATAGCCGTTACCCGGGTCGTGCGTAGTTTCTTGGCTAAGAGCTAGCGGGGCGGTGGTAGGTGTGAGAGACTTTGAATTTGCGGCCGAGTAACTGCTACCCAGAGTTCGCGGATCGCGCCAGCCGCCACGACGAGTTCGCGTTGGGGCTGACTCTATAAAAGAGCTTACTTCAGGAGGCGGGCCCATTTGCTCGATTGCCCGCGGCGATGCAGCTCGCACAGTTCCACGTGCCATTGAAAGGTCGAACGGATCATTTACCAGGGGGTCGGGACCGCGTTGAGCGGCTTTGCCAAAAACTCGCTCTAAGAATGTAAAACGCAACCCATCATCGCCCAAATCCATCGCATGCCAACCCGCGAACGGATCGCTAGATTTGCTCCCGACAGCGTTATGGATCGCGCTGCCATCGTCGTAGACAACATCACCGTACGATTCGTCGACAATAAATTCGCCTTCGTGATATTCG
>JBGSTP010000118.1:0-5028 GCA_041736515.1 Pirellulaceae bacterium | reverse complement strand
ATCGACCGCCCACGCGGTCGATCGCAGCTGAGACGATGTTGGCGCGCTGGCTCACGAAACCTGGGATTTGCATCGATTTGCATCCCAGGCTATATCCTGCCGTCGCTCCGCGACTCATTAGTTGGACAGTCTTGGCGCTGTACGAACAGGGCAACCCAAAATCATTGCTTTCGGTTCACAAGGTTGTGTTCGTGGAAATAGTTGGCTAAGGCTTCATCGATCGATGGTAGTTGATGGTGAGTTGTCGCTTGGTAGCGAGTTGTGTCGAGCGCGCTATAGGCTGGCCGCTTGGCAGGAGCGGCAAATTCCGTAGTTGTAATCGCTTCAACTTGCGTAGGCAGCCCAGCCTGCAAAAAGATCTTTCTTGCGAACTCGCACCAGGTGACAACTCCGCGGTTGGCAACATGAAACAACCCCGTGGCGTCGTGTTCGATGAGCCGCAGAATTGCCTGGGCGACATCCACTGCGTAACTTGGGCAGCAGTGTTGGTCGTCGACCACGCGCACACACTCGCGTTCGCCACCGATTCGCAGCATAGTGGCCACGAAGTTTTTTCCACGGGGCGCATTTCCATACAAACCGCAGGTACGTACCACGAGGTTGCAAGCATAGGTGATTGCAAATTGTTCGCTGGCCAACTTGGATGCGGCGTAAACGCCTTGGGGACTTACTGGGTCAGTCTCGCGGCGGGGGACTTGGGTTAAATTGTCATCGAATACATAGTCCGTGCTAATCTGAACCAGCTTTGCGTCCTTGCTGCTGCAGATTTCGGACAACAATTCCACGCAACGGGCGTTGATAGCGAAACAGGCGTCTCTCTCTGTTTCGGCCCTGTCGACGGCCGTGTAGGCCGCACAGTTGATGAGCACGTCAAAGGAAGTTTTCTCAAGGTATGTTCGACAGCTGGTCGGATCCGATAGGTCCAGGCTTTTCCGCGTGGTTGCTATGGCGGCGTCGCCCAGAATTCGGCAGAGCTCGAAGCCCAATTGCCCAGCGGCGCCAGTTACGAGGATTTTCATCATGAGTTCGAAGTCTAAAGCGATTCAAGTTAGGGTTTGGGCACTGGTGGGCCGCTCAAGGTCAACCGGTAATATAAAAGTAACTGTAGCGGAGCCAATGTGACTAGCAAGCCACGGAGCGTAGCTGTTCTCATCGTCTGCCATAACGGACTAGAGGTTATTCCAGCCTGCATCGAGAGTTTACGGCGAGCTGACTACTCCGAAATAGAATGCAGGATTTGGATCTTGGAGAACGCTTCGAGCGACGACTCGCGCCAATACCTGGACGATTTATTCAGTCCGGCGCCCGATGACGAAGATGCGCTACACATTCGAATAATCAAAAGCGATATTAATCGTGGCTTTGCCGGTGGCAATAACCTGCTTTGGGAATACGTCAACGCAAATCAACCTGAGCTATCCTACCTGTATCTGCTCAATCAGGACACTGAAGTCCAGGCGGACTTTCTTAAGCGAGGTCTGGATTATATGGAGAAGCATCCAGCGGCGGGATGCGCTCAGTCGTTGCTAATGTTGGATCCCGAAAGAGAACGGATAAATACCGCCGGAAATATCTCGCATTACCTTGGGTTCGGCCTGCCCAGCCATTATCGAGAGGTATTGCAGGAGGGGCATCGCGCGGAGCTTGACGGAGAGATTGGCTATCCGTCCGGCGCGAGCGTATTGATTGATGCTGCGTTGGTACGGCAGGTGGGATTATTCCAAAGCGAAATGTTCCTCTATCTGGAGGACGCAGACCTAGGCTGGAAGTTGCGGCAGCTGGGTCGGCCACCGCATACCTGTGCGGATAGTATCGTGTACCATAAATACCGCTTCCACGAAAATTTTAAGTTCTACGAACTTTTGGAACGCAATCGCTTGTGGTTACTGCTGGTATACTATCGCATAGGAACGCTGGTTGTTTTGTTTCCCGCAATCGTATTCATGGAGTTAGGGCAGACATTGTTCGCGATTTCGAAGGGACTGTTAGCAAAAAAATTCGCTGCTTACAGCTTCTTCCTTATGCCGAGCAATGTGCAATTGATTTTTCGCTTGCGGCGCGAGGCAGCTGCGCGACGCCGCATTTCTGACCATGAATTCTTGCGAGGCATGTCCAGTCAAATAGACTCACCGCATCTCACCAGTCCATTACTTAAGTATATCGGCAGCCCCGTGTTGCAGTTCTATTTCTGGTTCTCCAAGAAAATCATCGTGTGGTAGGGGCGGGTATCAAGCTTTGTAGCAGACAGGTTAGTTGTCTTTGTGTGAGCGGCTGCGCGCCGGCTGATTTTAGGCCCGCACGGCCGACATATCCATTGCCGGTGGCGTGAGCCCCCGGTTTGTGAGCGTCAGTCACTGAGGCCCGGAGGGGCCGGCACACTGGCTTTTGTGTCGGCCCTTCAGGCCTGAATCTCTGTGTTTTTCTGATTCCGGTGGCTCACGCCTCCGGCAGAGGATGTGCCGGGCTTCCAGCCCTAGCGAAACTCGCAACTTCAGAACACGCGCTTCGGGTTTGGATTTGTTTTTTTGTTTCGCTGGTCAATGTCGCTAAATTTGTTAGTTCGGATAGTAGGATGGAACCAGCTGACCAGCGTTCGTTCGAACGCTAAACCAGTACCTAGAACAGACACTACTTAGAAAAAATACATAGATGCGCGTGTTAATTACAGGTATTTGCGGCTTCGTAGGCAGTTCACTTGCCCAAGGTTTGCGTTGCTCCTATAGCAGCGATCAATTACAAATTTGCGGCGTTGACAATCTATCTCGCAGTGGGTCGTCTTTAAACATAGCGTCCCTGAAACGGATGGGCATCGATTTCAAACACGTGGATGTGCGCTACTATGAAGATCTAATGTCCTTTGGCCGCTGTGATTGGATCATTGATGCGGCGGCCAATGCTTCCGTATTGGCTGGGACCGCTGGTCATGTTTCCTCACGGAACTTGATTGATACCAATCTCGTTGGCACGCTCAACTTACTGGAATGCTGCAAACTATGGAATGCTGGGCTGTGTATGTTGAGTACTAGTCGCGTCTATTCATTGGCTGCGCTGACCGCGCTGCCAATGATGGCAGCTGATGACGCGTTCTGCTTAGATAACACACATGTATGCGATCCAGCTGTTAGTGTCGAAGGAATCAAAGAATCGTTTAGCACTGCAGCTCCCGTGTCTTTGTATGGCTGCTCCAAGCTTGCCTCCGAGCTACTCGCGCTGGAGTATTCCCATGCCTTTGATTTTCCGGTGGTAATCAATCGTTGCGGGGTGATGGCTGGCGCCGGGCAGTTTGGCAAAGCAGACCAAGGGATTTTTGCGTTCTGGCTGCACAGTTGGTTTGAGAAGCGACCGCTCAGGCTGATTGGCTTTGAAGGGAGAGGCTTTCAAGTGCGTGATTGTTTGCATCCCAGCGATTTGTGTGCATTGATTCAATTGCAGATTCAGTCAACGTCTCGCCTACCAACTCCGATCGCGAATGTCTCGGGTGGTAGGGCATCGGCTCGATCGCTGCGGCAACTTTCCGATTGGTGTTGTGATCGCTGGGGGGCGAATTCCGTAGAGAGCGTCCGACAGTCTCGGGAATATGATGTTCCCTGGTTGGTTCTTGATCATCGTCTGGCTAGTGAAATTTGGGATTGGTCACCCACGCGGTCGACCGAGTCGATTCTGCTGGAAATTGCCAACTTCGCGGAGTCGCAACCAGATTGGCTCAACATCTCGACTGCTTACTAGCACTTCGTGCATGTTAAGAATTAGAGTACGGAACGAGGCTCCGAGTCCTGTGGCGGTGGTTTGATCGGAGCGAGTCGAGTTTCCGAAAGAACACGTAGTCTTGTACACTACGATGAACTATAAACGTGTTTGCGACGTAATTGGATGAGGTTCAACGAGCGATGTCGCAAGAATGCTTTTCCGAAATTCTTGCGGATTCTGCTCCGACGTGGCCGGCGCTTCGAGTGCTTGGCACTTTGAGTGTGCGATAGCATATTTCCCAGTCAGCCGTTTCAGTGCCTGTTTCCACCGGCGATTAAATTAGAAGAGTCTGACCTATGCCCAAGTCTTTACTTGTCACTGGATCGTCGGGTTTAATCGGTTCTGAAGTATGCACCTACTTTCATTCGCTTGGTTGGACCATACATGGTGTGGACAACAATCAGCGGGCGGTTTTTTTCGGACGCGACGGTGATACGCGCTGGAATCAACAACGACTGCAACGCGAATTAGCCAACTTCAACCATCACGAGTTTGACATTCGCGATCGAGCAGCAATGTTTCACTTGGTTCAGACAGTGCAGCCCGATGCCATCGTCCACACGGCGGCGCAGCCGAGCCACGATCGAGCGGCATCGATCCCGATCGATGATTTCGAAACGAATGCCGTTGGCACGCTGAATCTACTAGAAGCTGTGCGTAGATCTTGTCCTGAGTCGCCGTTTGTCCACATGTCAACCAATAAAGTCTACGGCGATCTCCCTAACAGCATCGCGCTTCGCGAAGAACAAACGCGCTGGGAGTTCGACGATCCAAAGTACAGCGAGGGAATCCCCGAATCATTCAGCATCGATCAATCCAAGCATTCCCTCTTTGGAGCTTCAAAGGTCGCCGCAGATGTATTGGTGCAGGAGTATGGTCGCTACTTCGACCTGTATACCTGTTGCCTGCGCGGCGGATGTCTGACGGGCCCGAATCATTCTGGGGTGGAGTTGCACGGTTTTCTCAGCTATTTGGTGAAGTGCAATCTCGAAGGTCGAGAATATCGTATTTTTGGATACAAGGGGAAGCAAGTTCGCGACAATATTCACTCTCTCGACGTAAGCCGCTTCATCTTTCAATTTATAGAAAATCCTCGTCGAGCAGCGGTCTATAACATCGGCGGAGGCAAACAGAATTCTTGCTCAATTCGCGAGGCTTTCGAAATGGTCGAGGTCATAACAGGTAAGCCGATGGTACACTCGTACATCGATGAACCGCGTGTAGGAGACCACCAGTGCTACTACAGCGATTTACGCAAGATCCGCAGCGATTATCCTAATT
>JBGSTP010000098.1:0-7279 GCA_041736515.1 Pirellulaceae bacterium | reverse complement strand
GCGTTTCCAGTTCCGGCAAACGCGGGACCTTCCAAAGCTTGGGCCATCGATACGAGCCTCTCGGATCAGTTCAACTATACCTACACTTCCTCGAATACGTCTGGTCAGTCAGAGTTCTTCAGCAAGTGGATCGACTTCAATCTAGACGGTTGGCAGGGTCCTGGAGCCACGCAGTTTACCTCGAGCAACTACTACGTTGACGGTGGCAAGCTAACCATATTCGCGTCCAAGATTCCGCTCGCGTTTCAGACCTGGAATTATCACGACTTCTTTTATCGAACGATGTATTCGAGCTACATCACATCGATAACCGAGCTCGGTCCAGGAACTTACACCGAAGTGATGATGAAGGGCAGCAGCACACCACTGTCTTCAAATTTTTGGATGCTGGGAGTCGGCAACCAAACGGAAATCGACGCCATGGAGATTTATGGCGACAGTAAGTATCCAGGCTACGATCGATTTAATCCCGCCAGCGCGGTCCACTTCTTTCGCAATGGCCACACTGCTAATCAGCTTCACCATCCGAGAGATGGAATTGATTTTGCAGCGACATGGCATCGCTATGGAGTTTACTGGGTCAACGAAACCAAGCTTGAATTCTACTATGATGGTATTTTGGTGCGCACTATGGATCTAGCGCAGAATCCGATCGATCCAACCGGGCAAAATTTGAACGAACCGGTACGAATCATATTGGACTTGGAAGCCCATGCTTGGCGTGGAGTGCAAGACGTTCCGACCGATGCTCAACTGGCCAATTCCAGCATTAACAATATGCAGGTAGACTGGATTCGGACGTATCGCACTGTCCCCGCATCGACAAACGACTGGGAGTCGATCGCGGTACCTGCCAGCCCTGGTGCCAATAAGACATGGGTGCTGGATTCCTCTCTTTCCGATTCGTTCAACTACAGTCTTACACCGGCAAATTTGTCCGGCCAAGCGGAGTTTTCCAGCAAGTGGATTGACTTCAATCCAGACGGCTGGACGGGGCCAGCCGCGACAGTGTTCAATCCCAACAATTACTTTGTGGACGGAGGTGCTCTGACCATATTCGCATCGAGAATTCCGCTTGCGAATCAGACTTTCAACCATTGGGAAAATCTCTACCGCACGGTGTACTCGGGTTACATCACATCGATCAATGAGCTGGGGCCTGAGTCCTACACAGAGTTGATGATGAAAGGCAGTCCAACCGCCATGTCGTCGAATTTCTGGATGTTGGGACGCGGCCAAACGGAAATTGACGTGATGCAGATTTACGGCGACGAAAAATACGTTGGTCTGGATCGCTATAGCCCAGCGAGCTGTGTCCATTTTTATCGCGGTTTTCCCTATAGAAACAATCAGCGGCACCATCGAAACAATGGCATCGATTATGCCGGTACATGGCATCGCTATGGCCTGCACTGGATCAGCGCCCACAAACTTGAGTTCTATTACGATGGCCAATTGGTTCGCACGCTTGACTTCACGCAAACTCCCATCGATCCCAGCGGTCTGAACATGAATGAGCAAATGCGATTGATCATGAATCTCGATACGCACGGTTGGCGTGGACCGGAAGACGTCCCGACCGATGCACAGCTGTCGAATTTCAACATCAATAACATGCAGGTGGATTGGATTCGAACCTACCGAGCTGCACCCTAGTTCGGGCAGCTTAGGAACGAAACCGAGTCAAGCAGCGGTCCCAAGGAGTATCCTCGGGACCGCTGACATTGTTAGGGTCCAGTATTCTTGAAATTTGTGGCCTTTAAGCGGTCAATTAGTACGCCTTTAGCAAGAAACACTTGTCTTAAGCGGTTCGATGTTCGACAATAGAGGATGGTGAAGTTTCGACGTTAGGGGGCGAATTGGATTCGACCGGGTAGACCGAAGTGGGAGTGGCGTGCCGTGGTTGGTCAGTTGGCCACGTAAAAAGCTGACTAAAAATTTAGTTGCAGATGCAAATCTAGCAATGGCAGCCTAAATAAGGTTGTCCTGTCTGAGGGGGCCCGCCGGAGGCGCCCGACTGCCAGTTGCAATTCCGGATCGTTTGTTACCGTGCTAGGCACGTAATGGACTAGAAAAAGCTCCTAGCTGGTTTGTCGAGTAGCCTTGCCAATAGGCGACTGGACAAGCGAGAAATAAACAATTGGCTACGCACGTAGAGGCTTTCATGGAAATATCGCGGGACGCGGGTTCGATTCCCGCCGCCTCCACTAAAAGGGATTTGTGATTCGTCACAAGTCCCTTTTTCGTAGACACTTACGTCAAATCCCTTCTCCCCAACGGTTTGCGAAAACGCTCGTTTTTCTGATAAGAGCGAAGTTTTTTTCTGATAAGGAGTCCACTCGGTTCTGAAACGCACCTTTCGGACCAACAAGCCACCGCCATCAACAACCAACTCCAACTTCGGTTTTGCGGGGGCCTATCATGCGTAAAAAGAGTTTTACACCAGATCAGAACGGGCAAATATGGGTTAACATCGGATCGAAACTGACCAAAAGTTTCAAACGTTCCCAGGCAAAAATCTGCCTTGGTGATTCAGTTAAGGATGCCGAACGACGCCTTGTTCGTTGATGACTTACTTGTTGACCGAGAAATCGCTTGCAGCTAAAGCGAAGACGCAAGAGCCAAGGTAATACCCGTTGCGAATGCGCTTCGAATGAAAGCGAACCTCGGAGGCTAACACCCTGAAGTTGGCATTCTGAACAACCGCTAGCTATCTATGACTGAAGCAATGGTACAACACGTCTTTGGAATGTCTCGGTCGGAGACTACGCATGTACGCTAAGACTCACTCTTCGATGCTTACGACTTCACCACCTGATCGGGTGCCAAGTGCTCGCCATACATCGCGTGCAATCGAACTACTCACAAAGTGCACAGAACCGTCTAGCAAGACTGCATTGACACCGCCGGAGTGATAACTTCGCGCAGTGACAACTCGATACCCATGTAGCGGCGCGGTCGGAGAAACTCGCGCTGAAGTGAAGTCGACATCGTAAGTGATGCCTGAAACTGTATAGGGAACTCTGGTATTTGGCGGAAACGTAGTGGTCAAACCGCTTTGAAGAGTTCGGCCCGTGACCCATTGTGTGTGGCAGTAGTCCTTGTCGAAAGTCCCACCATAGGCGATTAATTGTTCGGGAGTCTGTGGAGGTGGCGAGTTGGGCGCGGCAGGCTGTCCACCGTCGAGAAGTGCGGGAGTAAACGCTTTGACATCTGCCGCAGCCAAGGTGTTGCTCAGACCGTCTGTGATTGCTGAAAAGTTGTGTCGCATGTTGTATCCAAATGCACCATCGCCTCCCTGAGCCGTTTGCCGATCCAGTCCCAGCCAGGTTCCAATATTAAAACCATAACTCGTAGGATAAAACTCGATGCCTCCGTCCATGCGAGTTTGGTCGTGAAGATCGCTCGGACATCGGTAGAGTGGTAACTTCGCTTTGCAGATCTCCGGTTGAGCAGCATAGCCCAAGTTGAAATCAACTTGGGAATAAAGATTACCTTGTTCGACGAATGGCAAAATGCGGGCATGTACGGAGTAGCCCGAGAATGTGCTGCCGACGACATAGGTTGCTTGTGGAGGCATGCCTTTGAAAGTGTCATGAAAACCATGTACTGCCAATCCAATCTGCTTGAGATTGTTACTGCAACTCATGCGACGCGCTGCTTCTCGTGCTGCTTGAACTGCAGGCAAGAGCAGGCCAACTAGCACACCAATGATCGTGATCACGACCAAGAGCTCAACTAATGTGAAGGCGTTTCGTCGTTTCACTGTAGTCTCAATTTCGATCACGAAGGATCTCTCCGAAAATGGAACATTGCGGATGATGGGATGGTCGATCATCGCGTGAGCCAGCGTCGATGTATCGTCTGTTCTTCAGCTCGTTCGATCCTGACGCCGTGGTTTGCCAAGCCTCGAGTACGTGGTTTGAAGTGGTCCCCAGTCCGACCATTTCAAACCGTTGCTCTTTTGGAGCCAATGTAGTGCCCAAAACACAATCTACACTCGAACTCCACGAAAGCTGCGTCTTCGACTTCATACCGATGCGTCCCCCTCAATTCGCAGTTCCTTCGGAGTCACTCGGTGTATCGGTTTCACGTTCTCAGGAAAGATGTGGACATCGGGATGAAAGACGTGCGCGAGGATTTCAAGACTATCGACAAGCCTTGGCCCCGGTCGGCTGAAGTAGGCGCTGCCGTCGACAATGTATACTTCTTTCGAGCGAACGCACGCTAACTGTTCGAAGCCGAGATACCGTGTCAGGATTGGCAGATCTTGACGCGTTCGCTCGATATCAAAGCCACAACAAGCAATGACCATAATATCGGGATCAGCTTCAGCGATCTCCGACCAAGTCGTAGTGCGTGAAGGTTGGCCTGATTGTCCAAGCACTTCGACACCGCCCGCTATGCGAACAAGTTCCGGTGACCAGTGGCCGGAACAGAACGGAGGGTCAATCCACTCAAGCAGAACTACACGCGGATGATCGGCAATTTCGCGACTGAGTTTCTCTACCCTATCCGCGCGATTTCGCAGTTTCGCCACGGTCTGGTGCGCTCGATCTTCTACGCCTGCAGCTCTGCCGACTGCCAGAAGGCATTCGTAAACCTCTTCCAAGCACGTGGGCTCTAGATTCACAACTTGGGGTTTCCCGGGCAAACTGCATGCGGCGGCTGTCACTTCGGATTCTGCAACAGCACAAACATCACACAACGCCTGAGTGACGATCAGGTCTGGACTTAGCTTCTCCAACGTGGGCAAATCTAGACTGTACAGAGCTCTTTCGGTCTTCAGCCGATCTCGAACCAAGCCATCGATCTCTCGGCTGGAGGCATCGTGGGGAATTAACGTTCGAGTGACTTTGGGCAATCCTCGAACAAAGGATGGGTAGTCACATTCATGAGTCACGCCGACCAATTGATCGCCTAACCCAAGTTCACATACGATCTCGGTTGCACTCGGGAGTAGGGAGACTATTCGCATGATGAATGAAATACTTGTGTCAGATCGTTAACTGGAATTTGTTTTGCGGCGACTCGTTCTTCTGATTCAGCGTGGGAGAGTAGTCGCAGACGTCGACTGTTTTCCCATCGCTCCGAAACTCTAAGAGTCGTAGCCAGCCATCTCCACCGTTGGGACGCATCTGGAAATTAACGAGCATCTGATGCACTTCGCGGCCACCAGGCGTACGAGAAACCATTCGGCCAAGTCCATCACCCAGCACGTGTCCGTTGAGCGTGAGCATAAAATTCTCATGCTTGGCGACCAGATTATTCCACAGCTCTTCACCGTCGCTTACGTCGTCGTCCGTATTCTTGGCAATGCCATAGCTGTGAGGGTTCCAATTCTGTTTCGCGCCATAACTCTCCCAATGGTAGCGAGAGTCGTCAAAGTAGATGTAAGCATGCGTCGTCAGAATCAACGCGCGGTTCTTATGCTGACTAACAACCTCATTGGCCCAGCGGACCACGTCCTTGCGCGGGCCAAATTCCAAGCAGAGCGACAGAAAATCGCGTCCTCCGGCTGTAAACAAGTGAAAGCTGTTCTCAAGACGCTGGGGCTCTTGGTCATAGACGCCGCCAAAAGTCGGCAGTTCCTTAAACTTCGCGACAGGAAAGGCCGCACTCAGTCCGCAGGAGCGATCTTGGCAAGCACCCTTGTCGCTATAGTCATGATTTCCCGGAACCATAAAGTAAGGAACGACGCCGTCCATTTGGTCCATTGCCTTGGCTGCATTGTCCCACTCTACGGCCGAATTGTGATTGGTTACGTCGCCCAAGTGAAGGACGCTAGCGATATTTCGGTCCTTACAATTCTCGGCAATCCAGCGTGTTTGCGCGAGATACTGATTGGGAAACTTTTCGCTATAGTTTTGAGTGTCCGGCAACACCACGATCGTAAAGGAATCTTTGGCAGGCTTATCGGGTTCGCCATCAACTAACAGTGCATCCGCGTAAGGATTAGCTTTCGTTTGCCCACGACTGTCCGATGGGATGAGCGAAGCGAGAGCGCCCACCGAGGCGGTTCGCAGGAGATCGCGACGAGTCAGATGATTCATGAAGGTCTCCTGATCAGCCTTGAAGCGGCACAGTGTGAAAGAGATTTAGTCAGCAGAACAATATAGACGAAAGCGACTTGCCGATTATTCTTCGTCGCGGATGACAGTGCCGGAGATGGTCCCACCATGTTCTTTGTTGTCCGTCTCCCACCATCTGCCTGCATACACGTCTTCATGGAACATCACGCGAGCTGACCAATTCGCCTTGCCGCGACTTGCGCGAGTGTTGTCAAGGATCAGTATGGCCGTGTCTCCTGCAAACCTCACTTTAGTAGGAATCGGAAACTCCATCTCCTGATCGTTGAATTCGAAAATCGAAACGATGGACCAATTGTCACCCTCCTTCTTTTCAACGCGCGCAATTCGATAGCTGTCATCGCCTCGCTCATTGCCAATCCGTCCTTGCTGGACTGGGGCCCAAGTGCCTTTTAGGGTTGCGTTCTTGAGTGCGGCCCTAAACTTCGCTTCCATGCCATCGTCGCCTTGCCCGCGAGCACTGGCGCCAAAAATTGAATTCAGTAGCACACCGATCAGGATCGTTAGTAACTTCTTCGTGACCAGCATCGCGATCTCGCTTCAAAAAATGAATTAACTTGATTTGCCCTGCACACGGTCTGATTTCTCATCGTCATTCTAACATCCATGCGAATGTTGGTGTAGACTGTCGAGAAAACCCACGACAATCGGTTGGTCCCACAACGCCGCTGCGAATCTCGTCTGTTCACCTTTGTTCAATAGCTGCGTTTCGTCAGCAGACATCACTCGCCTGATGCAAGAGCCAATTCGGTTCTATATGCCGGTAGGTTACAGTCTCGGTGGCCACCTCGGCATTGACTGGGGTGCACGTCGAACTAAATCGACTCTACCCTCGTTCAATCCGTTCGCAAAATGGAACTCCGCGACCCGGTCAGCGAAATAGCGCGATCACACGCTCGACAATCTCAAAACGCTCAGCCCCAAATAGCAGCTTGGTACCGAATAATTGTAACTTTTAACTCCGGCTGAAAGGAAGGTGTGCGATAGCCGTAGTTCGCGCGACAACAAGTGTCATCCCAAGAAAACCGCTGACACTCGTTGTGCTGTGACAGAAATGAATCGAGGTCATTTAAGCCCCTGTTGAGACAGTCCACGCGATCACATTGGATAGCCATTTAAACCTGCTTCCGTCGGCCTTCATCGTCGCGTCTCGCCCGGCGAGGCCGTAGGCCCTTTGGACGCGACGATGA
>JBGSTP010000077.1:0-57438 GCA_041736515.1 Pirellulaceae bacterium | reverse complement strand
TCACCTCCCAATCGCAAGACGGGTCGGCAACCGGCAGCAACTGGCGCATCCATCCCACAAACGACTCTGGATCCGAGTAAGGCCGACCAAAAGTTGTCGAGCCACCCATGCAAAAAATGCGAGTTGTCCCCCGCGGCTTGTGGCGCGAAAACGATTGCTCGTTGAACCACGGCAACTTGGAATTGGCGGTAACCATCACGCCGGCTAATGCTGGGGTGTCGATCTCTTCAAATAGAGGAGCGCTGCCAGAAAAGCCTACGTACGGATCCTTGCGTTCGGTGATTGGGGCTACGCCAACCAGGGTCAACACGACCTCAGCCGCGATCAATAAGACCGTGACTGGAATGAGTGAGAAAGCGAGCCGTCGCCACCAAGAAAACTTTCGGCGAACTGTGCGCGCTTGGGCTGGCACATTGTGGGCTGGCACATTGTGGGCTGGCATATTGTGGGTTGGCAATTGGTGGGTTGGCATATTAGAGGACCTCTAAGCCCAGCTGCCGTCAATGGCTGCTATGGCTTTCCCGTCGCTCGATCCCACTGGTGTAATTATTGCTCGACTGCAATTATTGCTCGACGGCCTGCATATTGAGCATAGCAACTAATGGTAATCATCGTCAGTAGCGTTTATCCTAGAGCGTTTACCTTGCGAGCGCCCCTTACGCCCTATTTCCTGATCGACGCGACGAACATGGCTCTGCTACCCGAAAACTACATTAATCGCGAGATGAGCTGGCTTGAATTTAATCAGCGAGTTCTCGACCAAGCGACCAATCCGCAAGTAGCATTGCTGGAAAGGCTGAAGTTTCTGGCCATTACCAGCAGTAATCTTGACGAATTCTTTATGGTCCGAGTGGGCGGACTTCAGTTACAGCACCAAACATCCGTCGCATCCTCCGACCAATCGGGCCTGTCGATTACCGAGCAATTGGCTGCGGTACACAGACGCTCGACCACGATGATTGAGCAACAGTATGCTTGTTTTCTCGGCGAGCTCGAGCCTGCTTTATTTACGCATGGCATTCAACGGGTTCGCATGTCCGAGGCTGGTGTGAAGCATCGCGAGGCGGCAGACAGAATTTTTCACGAGGAAGTCCTGCCTGTGCTCAGTCCGATGGCCATCCATGCCAGCGAGGACTTTCCGCTACTGGTGAACCATGCACTCTATGTGTGTGTGCAAATCTCTGTCCCTAAAGAAAAACGCCAGGCAGAAGGCGCCGATTTTCGTTTTGCTCTGATCCCACTGGGGCGTGTACTACCGCGGATCATTACGCTGCCCACCGACCAGGGCTTCTCCTTTGCGCTGCTCGAAGACGTGGTCAGCGCCTTCGCTAGCAGCTTTTTCGGAAGCGAGAAAATACTTTCAACTGCTTCGTTCCGCATCACCCGCAATGCGGATCTAAGTATCCAAGAGGACTCTGCTGCGGACCTACTGCATGGCATGAAAGAACTGCTACAACAAAGGAAAACTGCGGAATGCGTGCGACTTGACATCGACGCTAGGGCCAACGATGAAATGGTCCGTTTCTTGCAAACCTGCCTGCGTGTTTCCGAGGATAAAACGACGCGAAGTCCGGAGCCGCTCGATTTGTCCGCCTTTATGGAGCTCAATGGCTTGGAAGGCTTCGACCATTTGCGGGATACGCCATGGAATCCGCAGCGCAGTCCAATGATCGATCCCACGCAAAGTATGTTCGCCACGATCGCCGAACACGATGTGCTGCTCAGCCACCCCTACGAGAGCTTTGGCGCAGTTGTGCGGCTGATCGAGGAGGCTGCCGAGGATCCCGACGTTCTTGCCATTAAGCAAACGCTCTACCGCACCAGTCGCAATAGTCCGATCGTAGCTGCGCTACGTCGCGCAGCGGAGCGGGGAAAGTATGTCACCGCAATTGTTGAGCTGAAGGCGCGCTTTGATGAAGCGAGAAACATCGAATGGGCACAAGAGCTCGAAGAGGCGCAGGTGCAAGTTATCTACGGAGTTAAAAACCTTAAGACGCATGCAAAAGTGTGCATCATTGTGCGGAGAGAGCCACGCGGAATCGTGCGTTACATGCATTTTGGTACCGGCAATTACAACGAAGTCACCGCGAGATTCTACAGCGACATTAGCTTCTTCACCTGCAATGACGAACTGGGCACCGACGCCAGCGCTTTCTTCAACGCCATCACCGGCTATAGCCAACCCCAGCAAACCCACTCCCTGGAAGCGGCCCCTATCGGTTTGCGCAAGAAGATAATCAACTTGATCGATGCCGAAATCGAACGCAAAAAACAGGGCCAGAGAGCCCTCATCATGGTGAAACTCAATGCTTTGGTCGACCCCAGCTTGATCGAAGCCCTGTACCGCGCTTCACAAGCGGGTGTCACCGTGCGTTTGAATATCCGCGGCGTGTGCTGCTTGCGTCCAGGCGTCCCGGGACTCAGCGAGAACATTACCGTAGTCAGCATCGTCGATCGCATTCTCGAACATGCAAGAATCGTCTACTTTCACCACGGTGGAGATGACCTGGTGTTCATTAGTAGCGCCGATTGGATGCCTCGCAATTTGGATCGACGCGTCGAATTGTTGGTGCCCGTGGCCGACACGACCTGCAAAAAGCGATTAATGACCATGCTCGAAACCTGCTTCAAGGACAATACGAATTCCTGGCAATTGCAGTCCGATGGGCGTTATGTCAGGCGCAAACCTGAACCGGGTAGCGTCCCCACCCGCGTGCAAGAGCTGCTTTACCAACAAGCGTTTGACGCAATTAAACAGGCCGAACTGAAGCGAAGAACAGTTTTTGAACCGCACCAACCTGCCGCCTCCAAAGACAGCAAGTAACCGAACGTAGCTCGACGCCTTTGGCTCGTCTACAATGGGAGACTCCCAACTTGTCTCCCCATGAGAGCCGCCATGATGCCCTGCTACCAAGCCGTCGTGCTACTTGCATTGCTTTTCCCTGCCCAATTGTTCGCGCAAGCCCACAGCGCGCTTCGCGACTTGAACGCACACTGTCCGTTTACTCCTCCGGTATCGCTGGCGGCCTGGCAGACGCGTTCAGACGATTTGCGGCTTCAACTGCAGGTAGCCCTTGGGCTTCACCCGGCTGCAGAACTGGAGGCAGTTGCTCCCAAAATCTATGGTCGTATTGAGCGTACCGATTACACGATCGAAAAAGTCACTTTTGAAAGCCTCCCCGGATTTCATGTTACTGGGAGCTTGTATCGCCCGGCCAACCTTGCCGCTGACGCGCGCGTGCCTGCGGTGCTCGCTCCACACGGGCACTGGACCAACGCTCGCTTTTATGACGAAAAACCAGCCGCGATCAAAGAACTACTTGCGACTGGCGCCGAACGATTCGAAAACGCGGCTCGCAACCATATCCAGGCCCGATGTGTTCAATTGGCTCGCATGGGCTGCATGGTGCTCCATTGGGACATGATTGGTTATTGCGATAGTGTTCAGATCAGCTTCGATCGCGCCCACCGATTCGCAAACCAACCTAGCGAAGTGGAAGTTTCCGACGAGGGCTGGTTGCTCTTCAGCCCATTGGCTGAGTCGCACAGCCAATCCATCCTGGGACTCCAATCCTTGGCTGTCACGCGCGCTGTCGACATGCTACTAACGCTTCCCGAAGTCGACCCCAATCGCATCGCCATTTCCGGTGCCAGCGGCGGCGGAACACAAACCTTTCTCGGTGCTGCCTTGGATCCGCGCATCGCCGTCGCGTTTCCAGCCGTAATGGTCAGCACGGGCATGCAGGGTGGATGCACGTGTGAAAATGCCTGCCTGCTGCGGACGGGCACGGGAAATGTCGAAATTGCAGCGCTCATCGCGCCGCGACCACTTGGCATGACCGCTGCTAACGATTGGACGAAAACGATGCCAGAAGATGGCTTTCCCGAGTTGCAAAAGCTGTACAGTCTGTTCGACGCGAAGAAGAACGTTGCCCTATTCCCGGCAACTCACTTCCCACATAACTTCAATCATGTCAGCCGCGTTGCCTTGTACGGCTGGATCAATGACCACTTCAAACTTGGCCTGGACAAGCCAATACTCGAACGCGACTTTGATATCGCGTTGAAAGAAGAACTGACCGTTTGGGATACCGACCATCCCACGCCAGAGAGCGGCGACGCCTTCGAACGAAAACTCATGAAGCTGTGGGCCGAAATCATTCACAGCCAACTCAAAGGATTGCTTCAAGGTGACGCCCAGCAAGTTAAGCAACTTGCCAAAATACTCCAAGAAGGCTGGCGAGTTAGCTTGGGTCTGACAGCAACGCAACTCCAGCAACCAACATCGGTAACCACTGAGACTGGAATCCGTTTCACTAGCGCGCAGCTACCCGCTTGGACCCTGAGAAACAGTTCTCCCCTGCAGAGCTCTAAGGAATCTCTGCAACCAGCCGAGCCTTCCTCTCAGGAGACCAGCCATGACGCAATCGCTGAAAGCTGGACACAGTCTGCAGAAGACTTGCGTATCGAAGTCAACGTTAATGGCGCCACCCAGAATTACTTTTTCGAGCTGGCTGGGCAATCTAGCGACGACCGCGGAGCCACCACGACGAAATGGCAAGCTATTGTCGAAAACCCACGTTTGGCCGCCGCATATACCTTTGGTTACAACGTTCCTTTATTCGGGCAACGGGCACAACAAATTGGTTTGACCCTACTCTGGCTCGCGACCGAACACCCGCAGGAACCGATTACTGTGATCGGCGGGGGAGCCGATGCGGCCTTGGCAGCAGCCGGTGTTTTCATTGCGCGGGAATTGGCTACTAAAGAACAGAAAATAGAAAACAGAGTCCAGTTAAAAATCAAACCTGGCGACTTTGCGTTTTCAAAAATCGGTTCCATTCGCGATCCTAATTTCCTCCCCGGCTCTGCACGCTACCTGGACCTTCCAGGACTGGTGGCTTGCTCCGCGGCCAAAGTTGAGATCATCGCAGCCGACACGGCTCCCTACCAGCAACTCTTGCCACTTATCAGGGAATTAGGTGGGCAGTGTGAATTAGCCTCGCCTGGAAATTAGCGGCCATTGACGCGCTTACCCGCGAGTCAATCGAATTCTGCGAAGCGCGACAAACGGCCGGCAGCTCCATGGCGAAAGACCTTCAAGGCGGCTTCGAAGGTAAAACGCCTCTCGAAAAACAAGCCGATCGACAATTGGCACTTGCCGGGAAAGTTTTCAACGACTTTCCCGGCAAGGAACACCTTCGTGAGAGACGCGGCGCTTCAGCCTAAAATGCGCCGCGATTGAGGTCCAATTTTTCCACCTGCGTTTACTCGGCGATTGGGCTAATCTCAACTAGCTGATTTTCCTTGGCCATTTTCCGAATATCTTCAGTAATCTTCATCGAACAGTATTTAGGGCCACACATGCTGCAAAAGTGCGCGCTCTTGAAAGTCTCCTGCGGTAGCGTTTCGTCGTGATACCGCTGGGCTGTCTCTGGATCCAGTGAAAGTCGAAACTGTTCTTTCCAATCGAATTCAAATCGGGCTTTGGAGAGTGCATTATCGCGATCCTGAGCCCCAGGACGCCCGCGGGCGACGTCGGCGGCATGTGCCGATATTTTGTAGGCGATCACTCCCTGTTTGACATCCTCTTCATTGGGCAGCCCCAAATGCTCTTTGGGAGTAACGTAGCACAGCATGGCCGCACCGTGCCAACCAGCCATCGCCGCGCCAATAGCGCTGGTAATATGGTCGTATCCGGGAGCGACGTCGGTTACTAGAGGCCCCAGAACATAGAACGGAGCGCCATTGCAAACTTTGATTTGGCGCTCAATGTTCATTTGAATTTGATGCATCGGAATATGGCCTGGACCTTCCACCATGACTTGCGTTCCGTTTGCCTGCCCACGGGCGGTGAGCTCTCCGAGAACATCGAGCTCTGCAAACTGGGCTTCGTCGGATGCATCTGCGATCGATCCAGGACGCAAACCGTCCCCCAACGACCAAGTCACATCGTATTCTCGCATGATATCGCACAGGTCATCAAACGCATCATAGAGCGGATTCTGCTTGCGATGCACCATCATCCACTTGGCAATCAACGAGCCGCCGCGGCTAACAATGCCAGTTACGCGATTGGTCGAAAGGTGCAGGTGTTCGAGCTTAACTCCACAGTGAATCGTCATGTAGTCGACCCCCTGTTTGGCTTGGTGTTCAACCATATCCAAGAAATGCTGCGGACGCATATCCTCGATGTTGCCGCCGAGTTCTTCCAGCATTTGATAAATCGGTACGGTACCGATCGGGACAGGAGATGCCTCGATAATCTGCTTGCGAATATTGTCGATATCCTTGCCTGTCGATAAGTCCATCACCGTATCCGAACCATGGTGTACGGCGGTGTGCAACTTTTCGAGTTCCTCACCCACGTTACTGGTAACGGCGCTATTGCCGATATTCGCATTGATCTTGCATTTGGCTGCAATGCCGATGCACATGGGTTCGAGCCGTCCCTGGAGATGCACTTTATTGGCTGGAATCACCATGCGTCCCGCAGCAACCTCAGCCAAAATTGTCTCGACGGGAAGCAATTCCCGCTCGGCGACAAACTTCATTTCAGCGGTAATTTCGCCAGCACGGGCAGCCAAGATTTGAGTGGTCATCGAGTATAAGACTCCTACAGTTCTATGATGTCCGCGAAACTGCGGTGGCTTGCAATCAAACCTCGAATTATGCGGCAACCCAGCGATTTGGAGAACCCGCCCAGAGCACCATTTGCCCCGATTTTTTACAGGAGCTTATCGGCCCGAAAAAACTTGTTCACCCGCATCCGGCTAATTTTTGCTACGCTAAAGTGGTTGGGAAATAGGTCCAACCGCCGAAACACCCCAGGTCGCGGCAGGTCGCCCTGCGCAACAATAAAGGAATACGAGTGCCGCCAGTCATTGTAGGTTTCGGAGAAGCTCTGGTAGATATTCTTCCATCAGCGGAGGTTGTCGGCGGTGCACCACTTAACTTTTCGCTCCGGGTAGCGCAACTTGGACAGTCGATTGGGGTTCAAGCCGCCATGATCAGTCGCATTGGTGCCGATCTCCATGGCGAGCAGATTCTCGCGCTTCTGCAATCGAGCGCACTCGACACCAGGTCCATTCAGGTCGACTCTGCCAAGCAGACGGGCTACGTCAACGTCGCGTTGGAGAATGGCCAGCCCAGTTACGTAATTGGTGAAGATGTCGCTTGGGACTGTATTGCCTTTGATTCCGCCGCCGAGGATTTATCGCGGAGCGCCTCCGCCATCTGCTTTGGTACGCTTGCCCAGCGTGCGTCTGGGTCGCGAGAGACGCTGTTGGCCTGCCTGAACGCGGCCGACAACGCAAAAAAAATATTTGACATCAATCTTCGCAAGCCCTACCCGAGCCTAGCCATTATCGAAGAGAGCCTGCACCAGGCGCACGTCCTGAAATGCAATGCAGAGGAGCTCGTGCTTTTATCGGACTGGTTGCGACTCCCCGTACCGGTGTCTCAGGATAAACCAGTTTCTTGTGAAAGAATTGCTGACGAAATCCAAAGCCGCTATGACTTGGATTGCATTTTTTGGACTCGCGGCGCGGACGGCTGCACGATGCAACAGCGACAAGAAATCTTTCTCGCTAATGTGCCTAGGTTGCCTGCGCAGCCTGATGCCGACTCCGTAGGAGCTGGGGACGCGGCCGCGGCAGCACTGGCGATTGGACTCGTCGCCAACTGGCCCCCTAAAAAAATCGTCGCTGTTGCCAACTACTGTGGCGCCTGGGCGGCCAGCCAACCGGGCGCCACCACACCGTTCCCCCCGAGCTTGCTAGACGAATTAATTCGTTCCTGACGGTCCCTGGCCAGCAATTCCGCTAGTTGTATCGCGCTGGCGATGTGCGATAATGCGATCCCCGATGAACAACTTTCTGCATTCCTCTCACTTCCACTTTACTTGGAGAATGTCCTATGTCGCGCATGTTATCGTTTGCTGCTGCGCATGTGGCGCTGGCACTTGTCGTCAGCCCAATTAGCATTGTGCTAGCCGACTCAAATCTCAAGTCAGGCAATCCAGAGATCAAACACGCCGGACCGCTTGCTTTCGGTACCGATGGGGTATTATTCGTCGGTGATACCCGCAGCGCAGCGATCTTCGCCATCGATACGGGTGATCAGTCCTCTGCCGGCTCGAGCGCTGAAATCAATGTGGCGGCCGTGAACCAAAAGATTGCTGCCATGGTCGGTAGCTCAGTAGACGAGACTGTAATCAACGACATGGCCGTGAACCCAGCCAGCGGCAATGTGTTCTTATCCGTCTCGCGCGGGCTCGGCCCCGATTCGACGGCACTGATTTTCAAAGCTGACGCAAAAGGCAACGTTTCAGAAGTCTCGCTGAAAGACGTCAAGTTTGCCAAAGTTGCTTTTGACGACGCACCAGCCTCTGTCGAGGGCCGACGCAACCCACGCTTGAGCGCCATCACCGACCTTCAATTCAACGACGGTAAATTGATTGTGGCAGGACTGTCTAATGAAGAGTTCGCATCGAAGTTGCGTGTCATCAACTATCCTTTTGATGGCGAAAAAACTTCGACCAGCATCGAGATCTACCACGGGGCTCACGGTAAGCTGGAGACAGCTTCTCCTGTGCGCACCTTCATCACCTACGAAAATACAGTCCTTGCCGCTTATACCTGCACGCCGCTGGTCACCATTCCGGTAGACGAACTCAAGGGCGAGAAGATTATGGGCAAAACGATTGCCGAATTAGGAAACCGCAACAACCCGCTCGACATGGTAGTTTACAAGAAAGGCGACCAAGCTTATCTGCTCATGTCCAACGATGCGCGCGGCGTCATGAAGATGAAACTCAACAAAACGGAAATAGATTCAGCCAAATCGATTGACTCCAGAATCAATGGTACGGCCGGTCTAAGCTATGAAACTCTGGAATACGAAAACGTAGTGCAACTCGACAAACTGAACGACGATCACGCTATTCTGCTCGTCAAAAACGCTTCAGGTAGCGTCGACCTCAAAACGATTGCTCTACCGTAGTTCTATAATTTCGGTTTGTGAACGCATTGTTGGCTTAGCGAGGCTGAGCCAACAATAGCTTGCAAGTGCTCTCGACCGAGGAGAGCCAAAGTTTGTTAGGCGTCTCCTTGAGCCGAGCATTGGAGCCGAGGACCCTCGTTCTATGCTCGCATCAACTCGCTCGCGTCGGCAGAGAAATCGTGGCTCCAAGTCCGATTGTGACCTTCGACGCGAGCAATCTTACCTTGCGTTATTTCGCTCACACGTGAGCAGGGGATCAAGCATGCCACGAACGTCTGTGTACTTTGGGCTCTGCTTGCTGTTGGCTTATCAGCAATCAGCGAAGCCTGTACTTGGCCAGCACAACCATGGCCAGGATCCACAACAGTTGGTCGAACTGGGAAATGGCGTTCAGGCCGCAATGCAGCTCGAGCCCGAACCACATTTTCGAGTTCAAGGCATTGCCGCTGCCACCGTCGAAACTGGGCCTGAGTATTTTAAAATTGCTGTTCAAACAGCTCAGACTGATGTCCCTGCAATTCTCGGACGCTACGAACGCGATGGGAATACACTTGTCTTTTTCCCACGCTATCCCCTTTCAAAAAACGTCAAGTACCAAATGTTGGTCGGTCCACGCTTGCAGCAAGCAATAGATCAAAAGTCGACGCAAGTTAGCAAACCGCCGATGCTATTCCAGCTTCCCTCGCAACCACCAGAAACACCAACGACGATTACCGCCATCTATCCTTCGGCCGCTGTTCTGCCGGTCAATCTATTGAAATTTTATATCTATTTCTCGCGGCCCATGAGTCGCGGACAGGCCTACCAAAACATTCAACTCCTGCACGAGGGTGATATCGTTGAAAAGCCTTTTTTGGAGCTGGGTGAAGAGCTATGGGACGGCGAACAAACACGCTTTACACTCTTCATCCACCCCGGCCGAATTAAACACGGTTTGAAATCAAGAGACGAAGCCGGCCCCGTGCTGACCGCTGGCCAGCATTACACGCTGAGCATTAACCAAGCCTGGATGGATGCGGGCGGATTCAAACTGGCCCAAACGTTCGAAAAGCAATTCAAGATTGGTCCAGCCGACGAGTCGCAGCTCGACCCACAAAAATGGAAAATCGTCGCCCCCACAAACCATGCCGCCCCAGTCGTACTCGAATTTGACGAGCCGCTCGACCAAGCCATGCTCATGCGCGTCTTCGAGATCAAGCATCGCGACGGTTCGACCATCCAGGGAAAAGTGGAACTGGCCGAGCAGGAATCCCAATGGATTTTCACGCCCGCTCAACCCTGGACTACTGGCACTTATAGCATCGAAGTAGCCACCATCCTCGAAGATCTGTGCGGCAATAGTCTAGCCAAGCCCTTCGAAGCAAAAATGCAACTCAGCACCGCAGATCAACCGGCCAGATATATCGCGATCGAGTTTATAGTCCAGTAACTAGCTAATTGGACAGCGCCACATTGCTGCGAAAACATGGGAAATTGCCGGCTTCTATGATTAGTGACCGGCAAGACGCCGGTATTTTGCGCAGTGATTACCTGGAAATACCGGCGGCTAGCGCCTTGCCGCTCAGTGCACTGAGTTGTCTGACGTCACTACCTCTGTGTCTCGCTTTGCCCTCTGTGGTTCTATTGCCATCTCGCACTTCGTTACAGGAATCAATCGAAACGCCCCTCCACTGGATACACCAACACTGAATGAAATGACTCACTGGTTGGCCATGTAATTCGCAAAAACACACAACCGGGCGCGCAAGCATTTTGGCTCGGTTTGCAACGAGCTGTCAGCTGGCGGCTGGTTCCATGCAGCACACACTAACGGTTCCAAAGGCCTGGAGTTGTGCGATCTGCCAGGGCACTCCATTTTCGTTAGCGATACGCTGCAACTGCTGCATCTTGCCCAGAAAAGCAGCAGGGTTTCCACGGGATACAATCCATACTCGTCCGACCTTCGCCTGTGACAGTTGTTGCCACCAAACTTCCCAATCCCCAATTAGCGAGTTGGGTTCGACGAAACCTCCGCTCGAATCGCACACTCGATAATCTCCGCGCAATGGAAAGCTAAGATAGCGATTGAGGCTTGGACTCAAGGGCAGTGCGGCATTATCGCCTTCAATCAAGCCGCTGGCACACCACAGTCGATCTGCTGGTTGCCACTGTTTGTTCACATGCGCAGTCGCTTCCCGCCAACCCTCGACCCGCTGCCAGCCCACCAGCTGTCCCTGCCTCCAGTTGTCGAGCGTACCTTGGCTGATCAATAGCCAACCACACACGCCTAAGGCCGCCGCCACTCGCAATGCGGGGCGCCCCACTTTGTTTAGCTCACTAAAAGCCAACATTACCAGCGGAATTGCACTCACAATAACAAAGCGTCGATGAAACATCGGAGCTAAGTCCATGGCCGTGACCAACCAAGCCAGCGACCACGGGCCCAGCCCAGCCAGCCACCAAAGATTCATGTTGACTGGCGACAAGAGCGGCTTCTTCCCCCACCATGAGTCGAGTAGACGAGCCACGCACACAGGGATCCCCAACGCCAACACCGGAAACATGCTCAGCACATGACTGAGCGATGCGTCTCCTGCAAAACTTTTCCATTGGCTCCGATGTTCCCACACGCTCCGGTTTAGCCCAAGTGCCAAAACGATAGCTAGGGCTACCAGGACCAAGGCCCAGCTCCAAAATCGTCGCTGGCCTTTACTACCTTTCCGCCAGACATACCACGTGCCCGCCGCCGCCTGCCAGACGATGGCGAGCAAGCTGGTAATATGCAGGAAAAGCATGTGCACACTTAGCAAACACCACATCGCAATGGGACTTAAGATCCAACCACGGTCCCAGGCTGGACCAGTGGAATTTGCAGGGGCACACGCAATTTTTCCAATTGATATCCAAGCCAGTAGACACAGCAGTTGCACCAGTGCGTAGCCCCGCGCCTCGGTGGCATAAAACAGCTGATTGCGATCGAGCACAAACCAACCGCAGACCACCAGCAGCAACCATTCGCGCCGGTAATTTAGCAACTGCCAGCACCAAACTAGACACAGCGTTACCGAGGCTCCCCAGCTTAATGCGGATGGCAATCGCAATAGAGTCTCAGCAGATAAGACGTTCAGCAGACCAAGTGTCCGTTTGAATCCGAAAAGAACCCAAAAATATAGCGGTGATTGATTGCCCTGTTGCGCGCGCTCAGCCACCTCGGCTAGATTCGCAGAGACCGTCCAGCTCGTGTGCAATTCATCGAGCCATAACGATTCCCCCGAGGAAAAGATGGCCAGAGTGGCAGCGAAAACCCCCGTCGCCAAGCACCACCAAAAGGGCTGTTTTAGGAAACTTGCTACGCTCTCGCTTGACTGTTGTGCAGTTACGTTGTGCAATGGAGTGCGTGGGGAGTAAAATAAGTGTGGCTGTAACGCAGTGCGTCGGTGTTCGGTTGCTTCCGACCCGCCAGCGTAGCTGGTTTGGCCAGTGTGAACCATCTCATCTCGCTTGAGACGCATGCCGACGGTGCATTACCAGTTTAACTGGCGATAGCTGGCCGAGCGATTGTGTCGAAGGAAATTCCCCATGCTGCGAACCGACCTGTTGGTCCCATCCACCTCAACTAAGCCCGCGAATAGAGCGAAATCTCGTTACCGGTCGGGTCGCCGAGGCTTTACGCTACTGGAAGTGATGATAGCTACGGCCGTCACGCTGCTGATGATGCTGTCTTTAGCGCAGATCTTTAAGGTAATTGGCGACAGTATGAAACAGGGGCGGGCGGTATTGGAGCTGAACAATCGCCTGCGGAATGTTGTGTACCGCATCCGCACCGACCTGGACAATCTAACCGTTGTCCCCCGACCTCCCACCGATCCCTCGCAGGCTACTGGGTACTTTCAGGTCTACGATGGTCCCACAACCGATTTCACTGCCGCGTCGCAGTCCACAGCCCATAGTCGTTTTGGTGATTGCGACGACATATTCATGGCCACAGCGCGCGCTGGCGATGTTTGGTTCACTGGTAAAGTTCCGCAGTACATGTTGGCTGGTGTCGAGCCGACCAGCACAGCAGATTTTCAACTGGTTTCTATCGCTTCGCAACACGCCGAAATTGCCATTTTCCTGCAACCTTTGGTCACCAATGTAGGCAATCCCAACCGCGACCCGAATTTCTTTTTGACCTCGACACCCAACGGGGCCTTGGCCTTTCAGGACAGCGATGGTTTTGTCGGATTCCCCGATGGCTTTCGATTGTACTACCGCACTTTTCTAATTCGACCGGATCTTAATTTGGCGAGCCCGCTGGCGATCAGTGCTTTTGGCGGCGCGGTGGCTCCGGCTGGTGTTCTTCCGGCTGGACAGGGAACGAATTCCAGTGGTCAACCCGTAACATGGACAGTCGCCCTACCTATGGGCAGTGGCATTCCTAGTCCGCTGTGCGATATGGCTGTGGCCCACCAACAATGCGATTTGTCGGTACGCAGAGTATTCAACCCAGGCGACGGCTTATCCGGAACGAACGATTTTATCGCTGCCAATAGTTTAGAAGATCTTGTCGACCCAGCCAATCGATTCGCCCACGTTCAAGTCCCTCTACCCGGCACTTCATCAACGTCAATGTCGCTCCTTGCTCTCGGGCCAAAACTGACGCCGACTTTCTCTGCGACTAATCCGTATGCACCTTACCCGGACGGCGCACTCGGCACGGCCAATTTTGAGATCGGTTGCGGATTTCTGCACCCCGCTTTTACACTGCAGGGTTCGAGAGTTGGCGAGGACGTTTTGTCCTCCGACATTCTGGCATTCGACATCAAACTGTTTGATGATTCCGTGCCATTGATTAGAACGGTTGGCTCTGATGGAGTCGACCAAGCGGGAGCAGCTGGCTCTGACGACTTGGTTTTATCGCCCAATGACCCTGGATATGCAGTCGCACTGGGACTGCCCGCCGCACAGGCCACTGTGGAAGGCAGCGGAGACTACGTCGATCTTGCCTGGGCGAAGAAGCTCGTAGCCCACGGCGGTTCGATCTCTGCGACTACCAATGTTTGGAGTGCGTTGAGCGGATACTCGCTTCCAAACTTCCTGTCGAGCAACGCCCAGAACGCCTACAGCGACGCGTTATATAAATCCGGAGCAGTGCTGCGTAGTGGCACCGCCACGTTCGTGCTTCAGCCTAGCTTCGACACCTGGACCACGCGCTACGAAGGAGATGGTATACTGCAGTCCTATCTCGGCACGACGTTCGGCAACGTCCGCATCTCGGGCGCAAACAGCCTGTATGGAATTAGCGGCACCGATCTTGTAAATGCCGTTCCGGCTTGGCGGCAATCTGCCATTGATGCTGCCACGGATGGTATCGACAACAACCCTCCGCCAGGCCCACAAACCGGTGTTGGCGTGGATGACGTCACAGAGTTCGAGACAGCTCCACCGTTTCCAGTCGACTTACGTGGTTTGAAAATCTACGTGCGAATGGAAGATCCAATCACGCGACAAGTCAAGCAGATGTCTGTCGCTAAAGAGTTCGTTACCCAATAAACGTGCATCAGATTCTGCTTAGAGAACCGTGGCAGTCGGCTTGGTGGTGGCCGTCGGGAGCATCCTCCCACGGAAGCGCCACGGACCGCCGCGCAGCCTACCAACGTCAGTTCAACCGCCCCACGGGGCTCGTTGCGGCTCAACCGGTCCTATTGACCGTCAGCAGCTCCATTCCTGTCGACTCGGCAATCTTCAATGAGCTACCACTGCAGCTTCTACCAATTGGCGATAGTGCCTATCATGCCCGCATCGATGAGCTGTTCGCTCCATTCAATCGCCTGCAGCTCTTCTTTCATCCCTGGCCAGCAACTATCGAGCTGCCACGATTAGACACATTTGCGGAAGTCAAGTTAGAAATACACGACGAAGCAAGTAGAATAAGCGGCGACGCGTAGGTATTGATTCTGCAAAATATTTTGCAGGGACGCCGGCATCCACGCGGGCGGATCGCCTCGCCTCTGTGTTGATGAAGAATTAACACTCGCACGCGTCGGGTGGTTTTGATTCGCCGTCAATCGGGTTACAGTAGTTGCAATTCATCAAGCAGTCTTCTTCCAATAGCTATAGCCATGAACAAAGCCTATTCGAGCCTTAACGCGTTGATCCTATGTACATCCCTAGGTTTGTCGATCGGTTGTAAAGAAAAGACGGCGGAGATCGCCAAGGATAAAGCTGGCACTCAAGTCGAAATGGCGACGGAGGTCGCGAAAGAGGCTGCACCTGTTGCAGAGGGCCCGATATCACCGCCTGAGGTCATCGAAATCAAAGCCGATGCGCTGCTGGCATCCCAACTCTCTCCAGAGCAACTGGAGCAAGGCTGGGTACGCTTGTTCGACGGGCAGTCATTGTTCGGCTGGTTTGTGGTTGGTAATGCCGACTGGCAGATTGCGGACGGTGCCCTGAAAGTTACACGCGGTGAACGCAGCTATTTGTGCACTAGCTTTCAAATCCCGAATTATGAACTTCAAGTTGACTTTCGCTCGGATGCCAACACCAACAGCGGAATTTTTTTGAGAACGGGACCTCAGCCAGAGGACGTTTCCATGGATTGTTTGGAGCTGAACATTGCACCGCCGGACAATCCCTTCCCAACCGGCAGTTTTGTTGAAAGAAAAAAACTTGAACCAAGCGAGCTCGGACAGTTCGATCCTACGGCTTGGCATACCTATCTGGTGCGCGTGGCAAATCGACAAGTAACGGTCTCGCTCGATGGAAAACAAATTATGCAGCTCGACGACGTCGAGGTGGCACCCAACGGACACATCAGCCTACAGCACAACTTGGGGCGAGTCGAATTCCGCAACGTCTTGCTGCGGCCGATCGACTTGCAACCTCTCAAGCTTGACGCCCAATGGGAGGACGACTGGAAACTGTCTGAAAAGGAACCTAAAACTTTTTCGGCGGAGGTCGTCGAGGGTGGCCTGAAAATAAAGGGCGGCGCGGGTCAACTGCAGTCCAAGCAATCCTACGGAGATTTTTTCCTGCAAGCCCGCTATTCACTCGCGAAACCTGAGGTCAACTCGGGCATATTCTTCCGCTGCATACCGGATGCGCTCTTGGATGGTTACGAGTGTCAAGTCAATCACGCGATATCCGACGGCGATCCACTGCGTCCCGCAGACGCAGGCGCGGGAGCGATCTTTCGACGCCAACCAGCGCGAATCGTGGTTGGAGATGGCACCCAGCCGACCCATATCACGCTGCTGGCGCACGGTCCGCAAATAGTGACCTGGGTGAACGGCGTCCAAATCGCAGACTTTGTCGACACACGCGAGCCAGATGAGAACCCACGCAAAGGCCTGCGCACCGACGCAGGACCAATCGCCCTTCAGGGTCACGACGCCACAACAGAAGCAACCTTTCACAGTTTACAAATCAGCGAGATCAAACTGTAGGTTTCACCCGCACTCCATCGTTTCTCGACTGGCCGCTTAAACGAGAAATCATTAACTGCGGCTACGGAAATTCTTGTCAATGAATTTTTCAAGTCCAGAGCGATTGTCGCTGTTGACGACGATGTGATCGCCAGGCAGCAACGCATAATTCTGCCCCACATTTGCGACCTTGCCCTTGTCGTCCGTCCGCACCTCCAGCCTGACCGGCGGAGCGCCAGCGCTCGTAGGCCGCATGATCGAGATCATTAATTGGCCAAAGCGATCATGCAAACGTGCCTGCTGAACGATGTCTTCAATAAACAGAGTTTGATCCATAGGCAGTGGTATCGATTCCAAGTGCTTCTCGCCATCTCGGACCTCGAGCACAACTCGCGGTGCACCGCTGGAGCTTGGGGCAACAGGCGACGGCATGCCACCTTGCGGAATTGAGTATCCCTGCATTTCCAGCAGCCGCGTATCCAGTGTGGGACTTTTCCGGTCACCCATAAACTTGCTGAGCGTAAGACATCCCGTCTGCAATAGCAGACATAGACCGAGACACCCGACGCGGACGGATTTTTTGGCAAGCAACATTGGCGACACTCTCATTCACAATTCAAATAAGCAACTCCGCACAAGTAACTTATCGGCTCGCCAACTTTAGAAATTCAACGCTTGCCCGAAAACTCTGCCTATTCTGTTGAGTTAATTTAGCTAGCGTTTAGGCGGTCGTCGCGGGTATACTTTCTTTCCCTGCGGTTATTCAGTGCTTCAACACACATTTAACCTTGGGGTTACTTGCCGACGGTGCGTTGCTCTTCAAATGACGCGGGAACTATGCTGTTTACAGAAAATCCGGTTCTGCAGCGCGAGCTGCTCACGAATCTACGCGCCAATCGCGCTTTCGTACTGATGCTCGTTTATCAAATGGCGCTGGCATCGGTATTGTTGGTAGCCTACCCCTCGGGTCAGCGCGTCGATTTGTCAACGGATTCTTCCGCCGCGCGACAACTGGTAGATTTCTTCTTCTTGGGACAGTATGTCCTGGCTTCACTCATGGCTCCGACATTTGCTGCGGGCGCGATCAGTGGCGAGAAGGAGCGAAAGACCTACGAGATGCTGTTGGCGAGTCCACTGCGTCCCTGGGCCATTGTGATCGGTAAGATGGTCGCTTCGTTGACCCACTTGGCTGTTCTAATCATTGCCTCGCTGCCCATTATTATGCTTGCGCTGCCGCTGGGTGGTGTGAGCATTTACGAAGTTTTGGGAGCCTACTTGTGGCTGATGATCTCAATTGTTCTTTTCGGTTCGATCGGATTGGCTTGTAGCTGTGGATTCCGCCGCACATCTTCTTCGCTGGTGGTCTCGTATTTGATAATTTTGCCGTTGGTGATCTTGGGGGCATTGTTTTGGCGAGGCCTTGAGAGCTCGGGCTCGATACGCCTGTGGATCGCAACTTTTTTTCTGCCCCCACTCTACTTGTCGATCAGCGCTCTGTTGTGCCGCTGGACCGCACATCGCTTGTTGTACCCACCTGACGTTGGTAGCGAAGGCAAGGACGTGATTGACCTCGAGGAAGAATCCAAGAACGCCATTGGGATGGTGATTCAGCGCGATCAATTTCCCGATCGTTTATTCGCGCCGCCCCGGCGAACAGCTTTGATGAAGGACAGCGCGAATCCGGTCTACGACAAAGAGATCCATGCTGAGTTGTTCAGTCAAGGAACACTCATGCTGCGGCTGGTTATCCAGATCAGTATGCTGCTGGCGATTCCCTTAATGGCAGCATTCCTTTTCATCAGGCCGATGTACTGTCCTTGGTATATATCTTACGTGCTGGTGTTCAACATTTTGGTTGCCCCAGTTTTTTCGGCGGGCGCGATTACCAGTGAGCGAGAGCGACAGACGCTGGAGTTGTTGTTGACGACCGTGCTCCAGCCGTGGCAAATTTTGTGGGGGAAGCTGCTGGCAGGATTTCGCGTTTCGTATGTGCTGACAATGTTCCTCATGTGGCCAATGGTATTGGCTTTCATCTTGGGATTTCAGATGTACTACAGCAATTGGCTGGCTGTAGTATCCTTCTTTGCCATCGTTTTTGTAGCAGCTGCATTCAATTCAGTCAGCGCGCTATTTTGTTCGGCCATTTGTAAGAAATCGTCGGTGGCTATGCTAATGAGCTATTCCATCTTGATCGTAATTTACTTTCTGCCCGTGGCTGCCTGGTACGTCGTGAGTCGAGTGGGCAGCATAGAATCGGCCTCATCCACGCTGGCCATATTGAAAAACATCGGCGTAGCCAGTCCACTCATGGCTAGTTTTTGGGTTCCGCTGGATTCGAACATCCTAGATCCTACCGCGGCTACAGAGGTTGTTTCGTCCGGCGATTGGACGATGGTCGTTGCTTATTTCGGCGTTTCGATGCTCGCGATTGGGTTCATGTTCGCGTTAATTGCTGCGTTCCTCAGAAATCGCTGGGGCATGACTGGACGTTAGTGTCGCGAATCGTAGGCTCGTCACACGTTGGCTGTGCGATGTTTGAGCCGGCGCTGGCAGAACACAGGGACGTGCCCATCAGGTTCCGGTGACTTTCACCCGGGACCGTTGCCCCCAACAAGTCTTTCCACTCAGATCGTGGGAATTGTACCGGGCTATGAAGAGGCCGATTTCACTTGGCTGCCTAACTCAGCCTCAGTTTCCGCATCTAATTCTGCAGCAGGTGGCGGTGGAATGCTGGGATCCCAGCGAAGAACATAACCGCTCCCGCGCACAGTAAAAATCATTTGCGGTTCGACTCTTCCCGAAAGTTTGGTTCGCAGCCGATTAATGTGAACTTCGATAACATTCGTGACACCCTCCCACTCAGGCTGCCACAGGAACTCACACAGCATCCGCCGAGTGACGGCTTTTCCATGATTTCGTACGAGGATTTCCAAAATGCGGAATTCAGTGGGTGTCAACGGTATCAACCGTCCGTTCCGAACCACTTTGCGACTTGTCAAATCCATCTGCAGCGGACCAATTTCCAAAATCGACTTGGGTCGAGTCTTGGACCGAACCAGGGCAGCTTCAATGCGAGCCCGCAGCTCATCTAAAGCAAAGGGCTTGATAATGAAATCGTCGGCACCGGCTTCCAAGCCAGCCAAGCGCTCTTGGCGAAATTCCAGTGGAGTCAAAATCAGAATGTTGACGTCCTCTTTGGCCTCTCGAATACAGCGCAATACGCCCAACCCTGATTCGTCTTCGAGAGCCAGGTCGATCACGACAACGTTGTAAGCGTCGCCTTGGGCCAACTTCAATGCGCTGGCACCATTGCTCACCAAATTGCAAATATAGCCCTCGTCGGTTAGCCCCTGGACAATTGCACGACCTAGAATCGGGTCGTCTTCAACAATCAGCATCTTAACGGGAGCGTTATCTTTACTCATATAGGGGGTTACATCAAGTGTTTGGTTTGCATATCAACGGTATTTAAACCCAAGTTGTGCGCAAAAGGTTCGCCGGATTGAAGAATTTCTCATCACTCCTCTTCTCAGCTTTTTGGGGTTTCGCGACTTTCAAACCTTCTAATGCGGATTTCTGCCAAACGAAGGGCTTGGCTACCTTCCCACCCCCGCTGCGTGGGAAAATAAAACTGTCGATCAACGCCCAAGTAGTCTTGGTCAGCGATACCATCGGGCGCATCGTGAGAATAGACGTATCCCGCGCCATGCCCCAGCTCTTTAGCCCCCCGATAATGGCTATCTCGCAAGGCAATTGGTACGGGCACTAATTGCCCTTCGGCTACCTCCTTGAGCGCGGTGGAGATAGCTGTCGTTGCCGCATTGCTCTTTTCGGCACACGCCAAATAAATCACGGCTTGCGAAAGCGTCAATTGACATTCCGGCAAGCCGATAAACTCACAGGCTTGCATTGCTGATACGGCAACCACCAGCGCTTGAGGATCGGCGTTTCCGATGTCCTCGCTTGCTAAAATCACCAATCGACGACAGATAAAGCGCACGTCCTCGCCCGACTGTAACATTCTTGCCAACCAATACAAGGCTGCGTCAGGATCGCTTCCGCGAATGCTTTTAATCAACGCGCTCGAAATATCATAGTGCTCGTCGCCCGTGCGATCGTATTGCAGTGTCTTTTGCTGCATCGATTCGCGAATTAGCTCTGGCGTAACGACGACAGGCCGCTGGCGGCTCGACATAACGGCAACTTCCAATACACCCAATGCGCGCCGCGCATCCCCCTCGGCTGCCACGGCCAGCGCCTCCAAAGCTCCTGGAGCTACCTGGGTTGGAATCTCACCCAAGCCTCTCTGACTATCGCCGAGCGCTCGATGCAACAGTGACAGGATGTCGCTCTCGCTCAACGGCTGGAATTGAAAAATCTGACTGCGACTCAATAGAGCGCCGTTGATTGCAAAAAACGGGTTGCTCGTCGTCGCCCCGATCAATGACACGACGCCATCCTCGACGTCGGGCAGCAACGCATCTTGCTGAGTGCGATTGAAGCGATGGATCTCATCGATAAACAGCAGCGGTCGTGGCGCACCAGTTGCGATTTCATCGCGAGCCCAGGCAAGCACCTCTCTTAGTTCTTTCACGCCGCTCGTCACTGCGCTCAGTTGCTTTAGCTTGCCACCGGTCTCCAACGCAAGAACATGTGCGAGCGTCGTCTTGCCCGTTCCTGGAGGTCCGTACAGCAGAATTGATCCCAGGCGCCGTGCATCGATCAGCCGACGCATCAACTTTCCCGCACCTAAGAAATGCTCCTGGCCTACAAACTCGCTCAATCGCGTAGGGCGCATGCGAGCCGCTAACGGGAGATTATTCAAACGATGCTGCCGCTCCTCGTCCGCAAATAAGTCCATGAGATCAACTTAACTAACTGAAGGAATCGTGTCGGATAGGATCGGTCTAACGTCGATCTTTTTTTTGTTCTAGCTGTTGCGTCGCCCACGGCACTAATTGCTCGCGAAAAATCTTCGAGTTGTGTCTTATGTCGGTCGGCAGTCTTTGGGGATAGAGCAGCACTTTGTCGATCTGCCGCGTCAACGGCTGCTCTTTCCCCAAGCGGCGCAACTGTACTAACAACTGATCTGCGGACATCGAATCCCTGGGGACATGCTCGGGCCATGGCTCGGCAACAATAACTGGTTTTTGATCCTCTTTGGGACCAATTCCGACCAAAGCACTTCGATGTATATGCGGGTGGTTATTGAAAATAGCTTCACAAGGCTCCGTGAACAAGTCTCGTCCCCCGGTTCGAACTCGATGCGATTTACGCCCACAGCACCAGAATCGTCCCTGTTCATCCAAATAGCCGACATCACCCATGCGATGCCAAATGGTCTCGCCATCGCGTACTTTATGCAACGCATTCTGCTCTTGGCGAGTCACATACTGCCGGGTCACGACATCACCGCGCACCATGAGCTCCCCGATTTGCCCCATCGGCAATTCAGCCACGCGATCGATTGATAAGAGCGGTCCGTCGTCGATGGCAATCACTTTCCAATCGATTCCGGAGAATTTGTTTCCGACGCAGGTCCCTGCCCCTTGGCGGCATTTTTCTGCAGTCTCTTCCAACACCTCGCGCGATTCGATCGACGCAACGGGCAGAGCTTCTGTCGCTCCGTAGGGAGTAAACATTTGGCCATCGCGAGCCATGGTGGCTTGCATCCACTGGAGCACATTGGGCGGCACAGGTGCTCCGGCCGAGAAGACGCGATTCAAACTACCGACCCGTCTACCCAATTTTGTTGCATAACGTCCCACCGCGGTCCATAACGCTGGCGAGCCAAAGGCTTGATTAATCTGCCACTGATCGATGGCATCCAACAATCGCGGTGGATCGACGTCTGCTGGCCGCGTAGGATCCATATCGGGTATCACGGTGGTGGTTCCCATGACTGCATTGAAGAGTCCGAACAGAGGAAATCCCGAAAGATCTTTGCCACCCGGTACGATACCATAATGCTGAACCAATTGGTCCACTTGGCTATTGAAAGTGCGGTGTGTGTAGAGCACTCCCTTGGGCGGTCCCGTACTGCCGGTCGTAAAAATAATGGCGGCTTCCGAGTCCAGCGTGATTGGAGGAGGTTCGTAGGTTGCAGAAGGCGTGCCCGATAGTTGCTCTAAAGTGGGTTGGGGAAGAAACCCGAAACGCGAACCGACGGTCACATTTAGTTTCGCATTGGGGAATCGATGGCGGAGTGCCATGCGCACTAACTGAGCCGCTGGAATAGCGACAAATCCAGCGGGGTCTGTTTCTTCCAAGCAACGCACCAAGTTCTTTCGCCCCATGCCCGGATCAATGAGAACGACGACAGCTCCCGCTTTTAGAAGAGCGAATACCAGCGAGATAAAATCTACGCCGAACTTGACGAGCATGACGATACGCTGGCCGGGCCTAATACCCATTTGCTGCAAGCCTGCCGCGATCGAAGAGGTCTGAAGCTCCAGGTCTGCAAATGTCATGGTTGCGTAATCGCGCTTCGCACCGGCCTGATAGCGTCCAAGCGGGCGAGCTAATGCGATTTGAGCTGGCTGACGCGAGGCGACTAATCGCAATCTGGCGGCAATATTCGCGGAGTACGGAAGATCGTCAAGCCTCGAGTGCTGCTGTTCCATAAACTTGTTCGCTTCAATTCTTAATCGCAGCCAACGCATGCGCATTGACGAGCATACTCAGAAACTCTTTGGGAATATCTACATCGAGCGCTGCTGCCAGCCCCTTCCAGCCCGGCACGGCATTGACCTCTAAAACTAGCTGACGGCCATCGCGGGCAGGCAACAGATCCACTCCCACGAAGCTTCCACCAACGGCATCGCGTGCCCGTACGGCTGTCTCCTGCTGCTCCGCAGTCAGCATATGCCGCTCACCGCGGCCTCCCTGCGAGATGTTGGTCCGCCACTCATCGGCGGCCGCAATCCGCCGCATCGCAAACATCCTGTCGCCGATAAACAGCACGCGAATATCGTAGCCCAAATGCTCGACATACTGTTGTACATACAAGACTTGCCCCAACTGCTGCAACGTGCCAAATATTCGCCAAGCCATATCTCTGCTGGTCGCACGCAAAATTCCCCGACCCTCTCCACCAAACAGTGGCTTGATGAGCACGTTTCCCCCCAGTACCTCAAACGCCTCCATGGCCGCAGCTCGAGTTTGACAACAAATTGTCGGCGGTACTTCCACTCCCGCTTCAGCAAGACGCTGCAAGCACAGCCATTTGTCGATGGCAATCTCCAAACTCTTCGGCGAATTGATCACCTCGATGCCGCGGCTCTGCCAGGTCTGCAGACAGTCCATCCTAAATATGACTTGCTCCAATGAACCGATGGGCATCGAACGCACAATCAGCACATCCAGGTCCGTCGACGCAAGTTCAGCCAGGGGCGCGTTCAGGTTTTCTTTAACCGCAGGCGTAGCCAGGGGAAACAAAGGTGCGGCAGCTTCTGCTAGCTGGCTGCCGACGCCCACCTGCATGTCACCAAACCGCAATACGCCCGTTTTCACGCCTGGAAAATACCGCCGCGCAGCTCGCTGCAATTCGGCGATGTAGGGATTGTCCAGCGTTCCGAGAATTCCGATGCGCATGCTACTGCCTATTGCCCACTCCGCTGACTCGCGACGGTTGTGCCAAAAGACTTAGCCACTAAATCCCCACGCAGCTCTCCGAATCGCCAACTGCGCCCGGAGCGCAGATTTAGTATCGTGACTTCCGCTGGGCTAAAGAGCCCCGCATCAATCTTATAAAAATCGTAATTGCACTTCTTGAACGTTTCCGCAAACGGTTGGCCATAGTCGGACGATGAAGAGCTCGGTAGTCTCGGCCCAATTTCTGCAATTTGCTCGTCGGCCGCATCCACCCAGAGCGTAACTTGGCCACCGTATAGAATGGCATCATTGGTACGACCGATTCCCAATGCGAAATCGGGAGTCGGTGGGGGGACCGGAGCCAAACCGTACGCGCTCTGCACAGCAGACAAATCGAAGCCAAGTTCGTGTAATTTATGCATGCACGTTTCGACACTCCGAGCGACCACCTGAACGCAGCCAGCAGTACTCCGCGTCGGGGCGACCGCAATATACAAGTCGGCGGGCGCAACCTCACACTCGCTAGCCATCGCGACAGCCACTTCGTCACCAGGTAATTGATCGCACTCAAGCGTTCCCACGGCAACCGCCGTCGGGTCGCTAGAATTCAAATCCACCAACAAATCTTCTCGCCCGCGGCGCAATCGCATCGGCCCAGACCCCATCGCAAAAAACTTCCCATACTTGACCGGCCAACCCGCGTACTGGGACAACATGCACGCAGCTAGTGGATGATCCGTAGCAACCTGCACCCATGGGCCAGGCCATACACCACGGTCGCCGCTCGTCACGTGTACCGCCGCTTGTCCTGCCAGGCAGATCGTCGCCAAATGCACGCCCGCGGCAAGTCCCCCCGCTACCCCAACGCCAAAATCGAGCACAGTGGCGCCACACGCTAACGGCAATGCCCTCAGTCGTAGTTTTGCTGCACTATCCTGCGCTGTTAAAAAACAATGTTGCGCAGCCCGATTCAACCCATTCCCAACAGTCATCGGATCCCCTCGACGGAACAATCTTGCTCTATCACTTTTGCAGCCACACTGGTTTGGCATATACTCTGCATTCGCTGTGACAAATATCATCAGCACTCGATCCATTCCGCACAAGCCGTTGAACTCGAAGACTTCCTTTTCATTACTAAATCTGCACAGGCAAACACCCGCGAGTGATCAGCTTAACGGTTGAAAACTATGTTAAGGCAATATACCAATTGTCTACCGAAGCGCCACACGCTTCCGTCTCGACTGGCGCAGTTGCAGGCGCGTTGCGTGTTTCTCCGAGTAGCGTTACCAGCATGCTAAAAACCCTGCACGACAGTGGACTGGCCGAACACCGTCCGTACGAGGGTGTGCGGTTGACGGATCGGGGTACGAAACTAGCTCTCAGAGTGTTGCGACGCCATCGCTTGATCGAATTGTTCCTGGTGCAAACACTGAGCCTGACTTGGGACGAAGTGCACGACGAAGCAGAACACATGGAACATGCGGTTAGCGACTTATTGATCGATCGCATCGACGAATACCTGGGACGTCCGGAGCTCGATCCTCACGGCGACCCCATCCCCCGCAGCGATGGCAGCTTCGCCATCAGCCATCAATTCCCACTGAGCGAATGCAGCGCGGGTTCGCAACTTGAATTGCGAAGAGTCCTGGATCAGAGCCCCGAGTTCCTTCGCTTCTTGACAGAAGGACAGCTCGAGATCGGTACAACCATCTTGATCATCCGCAATGAGCAAGCCGCTGGCACAATAACAATTCGATGCGCCGGGCGAGACCTAACGCTTGGCCATGAAGCGGCGCGATCATTGATGATGGGTAGCCCTGAAACAAAGTGCGATCCATGAGCCTACCAATTGGTGTTGTCGCGTTCGTGGTTGGCCTGCTCATTGCAGCGTCCCTCTATCTGCTGCGACAGGCCATCGATCGCGATCGGGGAATGTTCACCGAAGTCATTGCGGTTTGCTTGCCGCTGTTCGCAGCTTGTTTGATTGTGGCTGCGATCGGCAACTATGAAAATAGTCAAGTATTTGGGCTGCGTGTGGCCCCTGTTGTCGAACTGGTGTTCATCTCGCTACCCATTTTTGTTGCCATTCGAGTCATCGAGAAAGTGCGCAGGGGCGGCCGACTCTTAATTGCTGATCTGTTCCGCGCGACAACAGCAATCGCGATGATGTTGTTTGCCTTTATGTCGCTGCATAACCCGACAATCTTCCCAGACATTCTCTTGGTTTGTATTGTCTTCTGTGCCGCCGATATTGCCAGCACATCCGCTAAGCCAGAGCGCAACCTGGCAATCGTTTTTAGCCTAAGTTTTCTGATGGCCATTTTTGCTGGCATTGGTAGCGATCATAGTCTGTTGGAGTTGGTTCCACGCGACTGGGTCAATATGGATCGGGATTTCGTGCGCAGCCGCGAAGGCACGGTCGCACTCATGCTGTTCCTTTCCGCAATTATTTGGACACCGACTTGGATGCGGTTGTTTACTGCACACGCAACTTGGCTGCACAAGTTAGCGGTCGCCATCGCAGTCTGGCAGCAGCCCAAGGGTGGCCAACCAGCATCGATTTCAACACGTCCCGTCATGGCTCTATGGCGTTTTCGCGATGAAGTCTGCTTCCTAAATCATGGTTCGTTTGGCGCTGTACCACTGACCATTCGCAGTGCGCAGAGAAAAATTCGCGTTGAATGCGAAGACGAACCCATGGACTTTCTAGCGCGGCAACTCGAAACGCGGTGGCTCGACGCCCGATTCAAGCTCGCAACCTGGCTTGGAACCAAAGCGGAGAACATAGCTTTCTGCGAAAACGCAACTGCTGCCATGAATGAAATCGCGTATTGGTTTCCGTTGCAAGAGGGCGACGAAGTCCTGATGAATGACCATGAGTACGGTGCCGTACGGCGCATCTGGCAGCGGCGGTGCGCTCAACGCGGTGCAAGGCTCATCGAAGCAACGCTGCCAATGCCGTTTACCACACGCGATCAAATCGTCGATGCAATTCTCGCCGCCGCCACACCACAAACAAAACTAGTCATACTGAGCCACATTACTTCTCCCACGGCCGTCCTGTTGCCCGTAGAAGAGTTGTGCCAGAAGCTTCGCGAGCGCGGCATTGCCACTTGCATCGATGGTCCCCATGCAATCCTGCAAGAGCCGCTCAAGCTCCATCGACTAAACTGCGACTTTTACACGGCCAGCTGTCATAAGTGGCTGTGCGCTCCAATCGGCAGCGGTTTTGTTTACGCGCTACCTAAATGGCACGCCACTATTCAGTCCGCTCGAATCAGTTGGGGACGTTTGCAACCAGCCACACCACAGAGTTGGACCGATGAATTGCTGTGGACGGGTACGCGCGATCACTCTCCGTATCTGACAGTCCCCCATGCGATACGTTTTTTCGAACAATTTGACTTGCCGACACTGGACGACCGCAACCATGCCTTGGCCAGTTATGCGCGCGAACAACTGTGCACCATAACGGGTACTGAACCTGTCACACCCGCAGGACGCCAGTGGTTTGGCTGGATGGTTGGCGTGTGGCTGCCAGCTGGCAACTATTCCACCCTGCAGCAAAAATTGTGGACCAAGTACAAGATCGAAGTACCCATTGTGCACTTTCAGGGCCGCACCCTGGTACGCGTCTCCTGCCACTTGTACAACACCACTCAGGACATCGATCACTTGGTTCAAGCCCTGCGGGCGGAACTTGCCCGCACCTAGTTCCCTGCGTTCGGGCATTTTTCTCAAAATGTCCACAGCGGGGCGAGAAGCTCGAAATAAAGTTTAAAGGATTAATTCACTGTCAATAATTCGTGAATTTCATTGATGAAGTGGCTAAGTTTCGTCGATGAACCTTGCTGTAAGGTTTGCATGGCCTATGATTAAGTCGTGGGTCATGATAAGCCCACACCAAAAATGAACTTCCGGCCCTATTCCGGCAGAGGGACCAATTTTTCGCGTTGGCCTAGATCAATCAGCAGCATGTGCAGAAGCACGCTCGATCTTCGCCAGTCTCGCAGCGGCTCCGCTTTTTGCCGCCGTCGGTCGGAAGATTCGCAAATAGCCGTTGAGGTCCAAGTCATCACTGACTCGGTATCTCAGCGGCTTTTTGCATTCGTATTGGGTGACTAGACACGGACTTAGCTGAGTTTTGATCGAATGACCGCGCAGATTTCGTTGATCGCCTCGTGCGCGACATCAAAGACGCTGCTCATGTGCACAAATCCGTGGATCATGCCATCATAACGACGCAATTGCACATGAACGCCAGCCTTTTCGAGCCTGGATGCATACGCTTCGCCTTCGTCGCGCAAGACATCGAATTCTGCCGTGAGCACATAGGCTGGCGGCAGATCCTTCAACACGGCCTGCGACAGCACTGCCAGAGGATTCAACGAGCGGACGTTTTGCAATTCTGACGTCAAATACTGCGCCCAAAACCATTGCATCGATGCGCGGGTCAGACCAAACCCCTGCGCAAACGAGGTGTAGGAAGCGTTCTCGAAGTTCGGTTCAACAACTGGGTAAACTAGCACCTGCAAACCAAGCTCAGGTGTGCCCCGATCTCTGCACAGCATAGCGACCGCCGCGGCCAAGTTACCTCCTGCGCTATCGCCGGCTACAGCCAACCTGACAGGGTCGATACCGAATTGCTGATGATTATCGCTGATGAATTTGGTAGCCGCATAGCATTGCTCTAAGGCGGTTGGAAAGCGGTTTTCCGGCGACAATCCGTAGTCGACCGAAATGAGTTTGCAGCCAGCTGTTTTGGTAATCAACCGACAAAGGGCATCGTGCGTATCGAGATTGCCAAGTACCCATCCACCGCCATGAAAGTACACTACACAACATTCCAACTTCCCGGAGCCAGCCTTGTTGTCCGAATAGATACGAATAGGTGTTCCGTTAGGCAACTTGGCCTCGATTACGCTCTCGAGCTCAACTCGCTTGCCAAAAAAACCATCTAGCTTTGCAAAAGTCGCGCGACCTTCGGCCGGAGTCATTTCATGCCAACCGGGCGGCTTGGACGCAACCAACAGAGCAAGAAAGTTGGCAACCTGTGGATGAAGCTTTACGGACTGCTGGTCGGTTTCGGGCATAATTGCAACCCACTACTCATCGATAATTGACGTAACCACACAGGCTTAAAGAGACTTTGCCTCAGTATAGTTAGATTATCAACGGCCTGAGAGCAGCAATGGAAACCGAATTAGGCCGCTCTTGGGGAGATTACTTTCCCGGCTCGCGCACAAATTTGCGGACACCACCGACCCAAACCATCTTCGTTCTACCGCGGAGCGGCGTGCCTAGCAGCGGAGTATTGCTGCTGCGAGAAAACATTTGCGATCGCTCGACAGTCCAAATCTCAGCTGGGTCGATGAGAATGACGTCCGCAGGTGCTCCCACAACCAGCGTGCCAGCGTTGAGCCCCAAAACCTGCGATGGGCTGCAGGAGAGGCACTCGATCGCCCGCTTCCAGCTTAGTTTACCCGGCTCGATGAGGTATGTGATCACTTGCGCCAAGGCCGTATCAAGCGTACTCATACCAAATGGTGCCGCATCCATTTCCTGCATCTTCTTCTCGAGCGTCTTGGGCTGATGACCGGTCGTAATTACATCGATCGTTCCATCTTCAATGGCTTCCAAACACGCATCGATATGATCTCGACTTCGCAACGGCGGATTGACTTTGTAATTCGAATCAAATGTCCGCAACTGCTCATCGTTAAAACACAGATTGCCAATCCGCACGCCTACCGTGACGACTGTACCGCGGGCCTTGCTTCTCCGCACCAGCTCAACGCTTCCAGATGTGGAGATGCTGCTCAAGTGCAAGCGGCCTCCCGTTGTCTCTAACAGCCGTAGGTCGCGCGAGGTGGCCAAATCCTCGGCTTCAGCCGGCATCGGTGCCAGCGCCAGAACCAACTGCATCATGCCCTCGTGCATCACTCCACTGCGAGTCAGGCTATTTACCTCCGGCCGATCAAGAATCGGCTTGTCAAACATCAGGCAATACTCGAGCGCGCGGCGCAGCAATGCGGTATTGCTGAGCGGTCGCGGTGCGTCGCTGAGCGCGACGGCCCCGGCTTCCACGAGCGAACCGATTTCGGCTAGCTCCTCGCCCGCGCGACCTTTGCTGACACAACCAATGACGTAGACCCGGCAGCGATCCGCGCGCGCAGCTTTCTGCCGCACAAACTCCACAGCCGTCGCAGTATCAATGGGCGGATCGGTATTAGCTGCACAGGCGATGGACGTAAAGCCACCAGTCAGCGCCGCCAGCGTTCCAGAATCGATCGTCTCGTCTTCCTCTCGCCCCGGCTCGCCCAGTTCGCTGGCTAGATCTACTAAACCGGGCGTAACAATCCAGCCCTCAGCATCCACGCGATGACAATCGCGGGGAAGGTCATCATCACTGGGATCGATTGCGGCAATCTTCCCTTCCACCATCAATAGGCGAGCGACGCGATCCATCGACTGTCGTGGATCGATAAGTCGACCATTCTCGATGAGCCAATTTGTTTGCATCTCAGACTCTCTCGCCTTCCAAGGTTGAGGCCGATCTGCCAGCTCCCAACAGCAACCACAAAGCAGCCATGCGCACGGCCACACCATTGCTGACCTGCTGCAATATGACCGAGTGCGGGCCGTCGGCAACCTCGGGCGTAATTTCCACTCCGCGATTAATTGGGCCAGGCGCCATAATCAAAATGTCCGGTTTACTCATCCGCATTCGCTCCGCGTTCATGGCATACAACAAGGCGTACTCGCGAACCGAGGGAAATGGCCGGGTGGCCTGACGCTCGAATTGTATCCTCAGCAAATTAAGCACATCGCAGCGCGGCAGTATCGCATCCAAACTGTAGGCAACCTCCACGCCCAATTGCTCCCACTTCTTCGAAACTAACGTGGCTGGCCCACAGACGATCACATGCGCACCGAGCTTCTGCAATCCCCAAATGTTGGAACGAGCCGTACGGCTATGCGAAATATCTCCGACCAGCGCAACAGTCAGTCCTCGCACCGTTCCACGCTGCTGACGAATCGTCAAAATATCGAGCAGCCCCTGTGTCGGATGCTCGTGCGGACCATCGCCAGCGTTCAGTACCGAGCAATTCAGGTGCTGGGCCAACAGATGCGAGGTCCCCGGCGTGGCATGCCGCGTAACGACGGCGTCGACTCCCATGGCCTCGATCGTTTTGGCGGTATCGATAAAGGTTTCACCCTTGGTGACCGAAGACCCAGATGAGGAGAACTCGACCGTATCGGCGCCTAATCGCTTCGCGGCCAGGGAAAAGCTATTCCTAGTACGCGTGCTGTTTTCGAAAAACAAGTTGGCTATGGTCTTACCTGCCAACAGAGACATCTTGCCCTTCTGCCGATAGCGCTCCGACATCTTTTCCGAGACATCGAGCAACGAAGTTATTTCGCTAGCCGATAAACTTTCCAAATCCAGCAAATGGCGACGATGCCAGTCCTCTGGGAATTTTAGAAAGGGCTCGCCGGCGTGTCCATTCATCGGTTCAACTCCGAAGCGTTAAACTTCATTGGCCTGTCTTCGCTTGAAGGTTTTCAGTTTAGCAGGTTCTCGTTTTGCCGCTAATTCGCTTGGCTAGTTGGCTTGAAGGGCTTGCTGGCTGCGACACTCGAATTCTCTCCGAGCCATAATGCACCATGAAAAAGCCACTCGGCCGCGAATCGGCGAGCAATGCGGCCAGATTGTAAGCAAAGACTTCGTAGCGAGCGAGACGCCAGAGGCTTACCGCGTGTGTGTCAGTCAGCGCGAGGTGTCCAGTTCTTTGGCGATGTCGCGCAGCGGTTTGGGCAGCGGAAAATGAACTTCCTCTTTCCGCACTGTTTCTTCGCGCACTGTGGCTCCGAAGTTCTCAACGAGCCATTCAATGGTGGACTGCACAACCGACTCGGGCGCGCTGGCCCCGGCGGTAACCAATACTCGGTCCTGCGGTTGAAACCATGCAGCCTGCATGTCCTCGATACCATCCACCAGAAAAGCGCGTTTTCCCTGTTCCGCCCCCAACTCTTTCAGACGTTGGCTGTTACTGCTGTTTTGGCTGCCCAGAACCAACACCACGTCGGCTTGCTCGCTCAATAAACGGACCGCTTCCTGGCGATTCTGGGTTGCGTAGCAAATATCATCCTTGGGCGGACTTTCAATCCAAGGAAAGCGCTCCCGCAGTCGCTTGATAATCCGAGTGGCATCGTCGACGCTCAACGTGGTTTGCGTCAAATAGGCCAACTTCGTCGAAGTCTCAAACTGCAAGCGATCTACTCCCGCTTCGTCCTCGACTAGAACGATGGCTTCCGGAGCCTCACCCATCGTTCCGATTACTTCGTCGTGGCCATCGTGGCCAATGAGGATGATGGTGTACCCCCCCTTGGCGTACTTGATAGCCTCCAAGTGCACCTTGGTAACCAGCGGGCAAGTCGCATCGATGGCAAACAACCCCAGTCGCTGTGCAGCCTGCCGAATTGCGGGTGACACGCCATGGGCAGAGAACAAAACAGTCGAGCCCGGGGGAATTTCGTCCAAATCGCCAACGAAAATAGCGCCCTTTGATTGAAACGTGTTTACCACATACTGATTGTGAACGATCTCGTGGTAAACATAGATGGGCGTGCCAAAATGCTCGATGGCCATATCCAAGCTAGTCACCGCCATATTGACACCCGCGCAAAATCCTCTGGGAGCCGCCAGGATAATTTCCATCGTTAGTGCTCGTCCGTAGTCTTTGGTTGTGGCCACGCGAATCAGCGCGGCTCTTTTGACTTACTTATTATGCTGGATTCTAAACTGAACACGACTCCAAACAAGCTGAATTTTGAGAGCGAACTTGCGCGTTTTGGACCGAATCAGTCTGTTCGGCTGAGTCTTCCAGAAGCGCGCAAGTACTGTAGTCGCTGGGCAAACTCGCATTATGAGAATTTTTTGGTTGCCACTTTACTGCTCCCTCGCACCCTGCGTCAGGACTTTCACATTATCTATGCTTATTGTCGCTGGTCCGACAATTTGGCCGACGAGATTGCGGACAGGCAACACAGTTTGCAGCTGCTCGACTGGTGGGAGGGCGAACTGGCCGAATGCGGCAACGGCCATCCTCGCCATCCCGTCCTAATGGCCCTGCAGGAGACAGTGCACCAACATTCGCTGACCCTAACTCCATTTACTGATCTTCTGAGCGCATTCCGGCAGGACCAAACCGTAGTCCGCTACCAAGACAACGCTGAATTGCTCGATTACTGTCGCCGTTCCGCCAATCCGGTGGGACGCATTCTGCTCGAACTGGCGGGTTCAGCCAACGAGCTCACGCAATCGCTAAGCGACAAAGTTTGTACGGGCTTGCAACTCGCCAATTTCTGCCAAGACCTATCTCGCGACGCCGGCATGGGGCGAATCTATGCGCCTGCGGTACTGTGGCAGCGCCATGGGGTTAGCGAAAACATGGTGCTGAAACAAGCCGCAACACAAGAACTGCGGGCGATGTTAGCAGAGTGGGTAGCAGAAGCCCGCAATCTCTTACACGAGGGCTGGCCATTGGTCGAGCACGTACCGCGTTGGTTGCGAATTGATGTGGACCTTTTTGTCCGCGGAGGATTGGCAATACTCGATGCGATCAGGCGACAAGACTTCGACGTTTGGAGCACTCGACCTCAAGTGACAAATTGGACCCAAGCAAAGTTGCTGGCCAGTTCCATCCTGACTAACTCGCGGTTTGCCAGGCCATTTCTGCGACGCTTTACTTCGGAACAATCTCCCGTGCCAGCGACCCAACTGGAGCTCAAGACGCATGGTTGAGTCGCTGAAGGAGAGCCGCCGCTGGTGCGCCAAATTCTGCCGTCGTAGCAGGAGTAGTTTTGTCTATTCGTTTGCGCTGCTCGATACTACTCGTCGGCAAGCCATGTTCGCATTATACGCCTTCGCGCGGATCACCGACGATCTGGGAGATAGCCCGCAACCGCCCGAAAAACGAGCTGCACAGATTGCCTGCTGGAGAAGATTGCTCGCCGAGAACTGTGGCTCAAGCAGCCCCCAACAACTGAGCGAGGCGTCTGCGACTCAGGTTCCCATCGCCCCCCCAACGGATTTAGCACAAATCCCGCTGTGGCCAGCTCTTCGAGATGCTGTGGCCAGATATGAAATCCCCGTTAGGTTGCTGGAGGATATCGTGTTGGGGGTGAGTATGGATATTGAGCAGCGTCAACCCGCAGATTGGCTCGAACTCCGACATTACTGCTATCATGTTGCTTCGGCAGTCGGTCTGGCGTGCACCCATATTTGGCGTGCGGATAGGCCCAGTATCCAAGCGGGCCATCAGCTTGAAAACCCGTTGCATGTTTGGCCTGTCGAAAGCAAATCTTTGGTACAATCCGCCATCGATTGTGGCCTCGCGTTTCAACTCACCAATATCCTGCGAGACGTTGCTGAAGACGCTCGTAGCGGTCGTATTTATTTGCCTCGCTCGGACTTTCACGACTACAACATCGATCGCGAACAGTGGCTGGCTGGGCAGCCCAACGGAGAATGGGATGCTTTGTTGGACCATACCGCGAACCGCGCCCGCGAGCTCTACGCGTCCGGTTGGAATACAATTGAAGACCTCACACCAGCCAGCCAACGTATGTTTTCATTAATGTGGCGCAGTTATCGCTGTCTGCTAGAGTCTGTCGTGCAGAACAAGCAACGATTGTGGGCAGGAAAGAAAATACGACTTCCCCAGCGACAGCGAATTCGACTGCTCACATCCCACTTCCTAATGCCCATTGATACTCGACTTCAATCGCCATGAGCGAAAATCTTCCAGGAAAAGTTCGCTCGGTGATTGTAGTGGGCGCGGGATTGGCAGGGATTGCGGCGGCCCTGGCACTCGCCAGACAAGGGATTAAAGTAACCGTTCTAGAGCGTCGCCTACGTCTGGGCGGTCGCGTGGGCTCATTCTCCGTGCACGACGATTTGGGCGACGAAGTTGAAAAGGTCGATTACTGTCAACATATCGGTATGGGATGCTGCTGGAGTTTGAAACAGTTGATTGCCTGGTTGGATCAGCAAGACTCCTGGCAAACACAGAAACAGCTTCATTTTTTTGGACCAAGCGGTCAATATCAGCTGCTACGAGCTTTGCCCCTGCTACCCGCGCCGCTTCACTTGGCTGGCTGGTTGGCGCGGTGGCCTGGATTGACTCTCCGCGATCGCATGGCCATTGCCCGCAGTATGCTGGCTCTCCGCAAATTAAAACCGGACGCTACAACGGAATCGCTTTCAGCGTTGCAATGGCTGCACTCGATCCGCCAATCTCCAACAGCCATTCGAGCTTTTTGGCAGACAATCATTGTCAGTGCACTCGGTGAAGAACTGGGGAATGTGAGCCTGGCAGCCGTCGTAAAAGTCATTCAAGACGGGTTCCTCAACCATCGCGATGCCTTTCATCTGCTGGTTCCCCAACAACCGCTTGGCGAATTGTTTGGCAATAAGGCAATGTCAAAACTAGAACAACTCGGAGCAACGATCCACTTGGGGCAATCTGCCAATTCCATTGAATGCAACGCTGCCAATTCGATTCGAGTGGATTGTGGTTCAAAGTGCTTCGAAGCGAACGCAGTGATTATTGCGATTCCTTGGCACCAATTGCCGAGAATCGCAATGTTCCCCAGCAGCCCGCAATGGGAGGAGGTTGTCGGTCGCGCACAACAACTGCGCAGCTCGCCAATTACTGGCGTCCATACATGGTGGGATCGCGCCTGGCTCGATCAACCACACGCTGCAATTGTCGGACGATTGTGCCAATGGGTCTTTCCAAAACATCTCGCCAGCACACCCAAGGCTAGGCAGATAGACCGAATAGAGGAGTTTTATTACCAAGTAGTCATCAGTGCCTCGCGCGAATTGCGGGGAAAAAACTCCGACGAAATCGCCGAGCTCATAGACGCTGATTTGAAGCAGGTCTTCCCTGCGGTTCGGCAGGCGAAGCTGCTAAGATGCAAGATAGTGACTGATCCTCAGGCCGTGTTTTCCGTGTCGCCGGGGACAACGGCGTTGAGACCGAACGCACGCTTGTGCGCTGGAGTCGCACTAGCAGGGGATTGGACAAATACTGGCTGGCCTGCCACGATGGAAGGCGCGATATTGAGTGGTTTTCGCGCTGCCGCAACCATTGGGGGCGACGGTGCGCAATAGCGACGCATTAGCCACTAAACGCCAACTGAGGAAAAAAATAGGCCCTCCACTCTCCACAGTGATTGACGAATTCGTTATCCTGAAAACAATCGCTGTTGCGAAATGACGGTCGATACCTACCTTGTGCCCCCTCTTAATGGATTGAGTTGCCATGGACGTTGCCATTTGGCTTATCTCTTTTGCTTGTTCTGTTTGTGCGCTCGTGCAAGCCTATTACTTCTACCGATGGATGATGAAGTGCGACGAAGGCACCGAGGAGATGCGCACTATAGCGGCAGCTGTCCGCGACGGGGCGAATGCCTACTTACGCCAGCAGTATCGCGTAGTCTTGCTGGTTTTTCTAGTGATTGCCGCGTTGCTGGCAGTGGCAGCCTACGGGTTCGGATTGCAAAGCCAATTCGTCCCCATCGCGTTTCTGACCGGTGGATTTTTCTCTGGCTTGAGCGGTTGGCTGGGTATGAAAACCGCCACTCAAGCCAGCTCGCGCACCGCGCAAGCCGCGCGGACTTCGTTGAATCAGGGGTTGCGCGTCGCATTTCGCAGCGGAGCGGTCTTGGGGCTGACTGTAGTCGGTCTGGGACTGGCGTACATCACTGTTTGGTTTGCCGTGCTGTACTGGGTTTGGCCTATGCTGGCAGGCGTCGAGCAAAAACTATCGCTTGAGTCCATTACTGTGGCGATGCTATGTTTCGGCATGGGCGCCAGTGCGCAAGCCTTGTTTGCGCGGGTTGGCGGCGGCATCTTTACCAAAGCCGCAGATGTGGGTGCGGACTTGGTTGGCAAAGTCGAGCAAAGCATGTCGGAGGACTCGCCACGCAATCCGGCAACCATTGCGGATAACGTGGGGGATAATGTCGGCGACGTCGCCGGTATGGGAGCAGATTTGTACGAATCCTACTGCGGCTCAATTCTCGCAACGGCAGCGCTGGGCGTGGCCGCCTTCGCGAGTCCCTCGCTCATACCGGACCTTTCCCTCGAGCAGCGGCAAGCCAACCAATTGAGCGCGATACTATTGCCAATGATCTTGGCGGGTGTAGGCATACTGCTTTCTATTGCTGGCATTTATTTAGTTCGCACCGATGAAAATGCCAATCAGAAGAATTTGCTCGACGCGCTGGCGCGCGGCATCAACTTTTCCTCCGTCATGGTTTGCCTGGCGACAATTGGATTGACGTGGCTGTTGGTTCCCCACATACCGGGAACGCTCGTGCTAGGAGTGATTCCCGGAGTGGCGTTCAGCGTGATAGTTGGTTTGGCTGCCGGTTGGCTGATTGGCAAAACAACCGAGTATGCCACCAGCGATCACTTTCCGCCAACTCAGAAACTTGCCGAACAAGCAGAAACAGGTACCGCCACAATCATCATTGGTGGAATCGCTGACGGCATGGGCAGCGTGTGGCCGCCAGTGCTTATCATCTGCACCGCGATGCTGCTAGCTTTTGGTTTTGGCAGCGGATGGAATTTGAATGAGCCACAGTACTTCGCTCTGGGCCTCTATGGAGTTGGCATCAGCTCTGTCGGTATGCTGAGCACGCTCGGCATCACGCTCGCCACCGACGCTTATGGTCCCATCGCGGACAACGCTGGTGGCAATGCGGAAATGGCGGGACTGGAGCACCTCGTGCGTCAACGGACCGATGCGCTCGATTCTTTGGGCAACACGACAGCCGCCACCGGGAAGGGATTTGCCATTGGCTCTGCGGCGTTGACCGCCCTAGCGTTATTGGCAGCCTACGTGGAAGAAGTACGAGTTGGTTTCCATCGCTGGACTACTCAAGTTGCGCAAACAATCGACGCCGACGGACTTTATAAACTCTCTCCGGGGTTGGTTCTGCTTAAGCAAGGCGAACTGGTGGAGACGTTCTTAGCGATGCCCGAAGTGCGCCGCGATGATCGCGTGCGGACGGCCTGGAATAGTTTGTCCTTTTCAAACGGACCCGCGCGCATTCAGGACGAACTGATCGCAGTTCGGGATACAGAAGCTGGCAGCGAGGCAACCTTTGTCTTGAGTGGAGGGCGTCTGATCAACTTGCATAGCGCCACAATCCTAGATTTCACCAATTATTACGAAGCCACAGTGATGAATCCGCGAGTCTTGATTGGTTTGTTTCTAGGGGCGATGACGACATTCGTTTTCTGCGCGCTGACCATGAAAGCGGTAGGAAGAGCCGCACATGGAATGGTTGAAGAGGTCCGACGTCAATTGCGTGAGAACCCCGGCATTTTGACGGGCGAAACGAAACCCGATTACGAACGTCCGGTACTAATCAGCACCAAAGCGGCTCAGGTCGAAATGGTGGTACCGGCCCTTTTAGGTCTACTGACGCCGATCGTTACGGGTTTGGCACTAGGTGTCGGCGGTGTGCTTGGTTTGCTAGCCGGTTCGCTTTCGTCGGGATTCTGCGTCGCATTGTTCATGTCGAACTCGGGTGGTTCTTGGGACAATGCGAAGAAGTACATTGAAAGTGGAAAACTGGGTGGCAAAGGTTCCCCAGCACACAAAGCGGCGGTCGTTGGCGACACCGTCGGTGATCCGTTCAAGGACACTAGCGGGCCTAGCTTAAATATCTTGATTAAACTGATGAGCATCGTCAGCGTGGTCGTTGCCAGCTTGGTCGTTCGCTACAGCCTGGTTGCCCACGGATGGCTGTGATCTCAAATCTCGGGAACTATCATGAGCACTATGCTTTGGATTCGCGCCTCAATTGTCATAACGTGCCTGCTCTTCTCGTCCGCACGAGCACAGGAACGCGCAGCAAGTGTCCGCGATATACCAGCAGATGTCGCGGCTAACCGCGATATCGCTTACATAGAAAATGGACATGAGCGTCAGAAACTGGATCTTTATCTGCCGAAGCTGCGCGGCGACAAACCACTACCCATCGTAGTCTGGGTGCACGGCGGTGGCTGGAGACAAGGCAACCGCTTCCCCTGCCCTGCCCTGTTTCTAACCCAACATGGATACGCAGTTGCCAGTATCGGCTACCGCTTGAGCGATGCCGCACAGTTTCCTGCGCAGATCCATGATTGCAAAGCAGCCATACGGTTCCTACGCAGTCGCCACGATGTATACCACATCGATCCACAGAAAATCGGCGTATGGGGCTCAAGTGCCGGGGGACATCTGGTTGCGTTGCTTGGCACCTCGGGCAACTCTCCCGAGCTGGAAGGGACTCTTGGCACCGTTTCGGAGGCTAGCACCGTCAATGCAGTCTGCGATTATTTTGGTCCAACCGATCTTTTGAAAATGGCAGCGCAATCTGACACCAACAGTCGCATCGATCACGACGATCCCCGATCGCCCGAATCGTTGCTGCTTGGCGGACCTGTTCAGCAGCAACGCGAGGTGGCACGACTGGCCAATCCGCTGACGTTCGTCGATCGCGAGGACCCTCCATTCTTGATCGTTCATGGAGATAGAGATCCGCTCGTGCCGACCGAGCAAAGCCGCATGCTGGCCGCTGCCCTGAAAACACAGGGAGTCGATCACGAATTGATGATTGTTTCCGGTGGCGGCCACGGTCCATTTCGCGAGCCGGAGCAATTAAACAAGGTTCGAGATTTTTTTGACAAGTCTCTCCAACCCTGAGTCGCACGCTTCAGTTGTGCAGTTCGCAATATCGTTCACAATCCGACGCGTGAGCGCGGGAACGGCTCACGTCGATATATATGGGATCTGCCTTCGATCCCGCGCTCCCGCGCGAATTCAAAACTCACGCTTCGGGTTATAAGGCTGCCATGCGCAACGCAAATAAAAATTTCGCGCGGTGGCGGCACGGTTGCTTCCAGGAGAGGATTCAACGGCGAACGAAAGCGACGGGACCGTAGCGACACAATAGCCCCAGCAAAATAAGTCCACCGCCCGCCCAAGTCCACCATTGGGGCGCATCGTAGCTAGGGTGATGCCGCCAAGCAATAAAGACCCAAATTGGTACCAGAATGGGCTCGATCAAAGATAACACTGACGCCTCAGGGCTGGGCGTGCTTCTCAGCGCCCGCGCAAACATGACATAGGGCACCGACATTTGAAAGACTCCAAATAGCCCCAGCGCCAGATAGCTCATTGGCGAAATCACCTCTTCGCGCTGCCAAACCCAGGGCGATAGTACCAATGCAGTTGCGCCATGGCTCAAAGTAATTAGCCAGGCCGGGTCGGCATCGGGCATGGCTCTCAAACTGAGTACGACAACCGCGAAAGCGACTCCAGAAATGATGCCCATTGTGGTCGGATAAAGCGAACTACCACTTCGCATTTCCATCACGAGAATCAGCAGCACGCCGGCGATGCAGAAGCTAAACATTTGCACATCGCCGCCAGTGACTTTTTCTTTCAGTAGCACAAGACCGCCGATCAACACCCAGGCAGGTGCCAAGTACTGCAGCCAGATCGCATTGGCGGCTGGACCGTATACCATCGCAGACATGAACGACCATACCATCAACGGGAAGCAAATTAACATGGGCAACATGGGCCACCGCCATGCTGGTCGTCGGATCATTGGAATCAATACGAGCACGGCAAAAAAGCTTCGCCAAAACGCCAACATCAGCCCGCGTACATCCTCGGGCCATGCATCAAACCAAGGCGCCTTGGCAAAAAAGCCACTGGTACTCCACAGCATTGCCGCAAGCACGATCTGCAGTCGTCCACTCCATTGTTCCCGCTCATTAGCCAATCAAAGGCTGCTTTCAAAACTTGGATTCAATAAGATGCACGTCATCGCTATCCACCGCACCCACAGACTATTCCGCAGAGCTCACCTTCCCCGCCACAACCGAACGAGTCATTGCCAGTGCAACGATTACGAATAGTAAGTTGAAGATTACGAAGGCTGCCAATGTTAGCAGAGCGCCACTGGTGAATCCATAACTATGCAAGCCGATTCCCAACTGATTGGTACCAAACCAAGACCAGGCCGTGACGATGTTTCCCAACACAGCCAGCGCGGCAAAACCGCGTGCCCCCACTTGTTTGTCCCAACGCGCGTGGAGCAGGATTGCATTCCACAGCACGATCATCATCGCGCCATTCTCCTTTGGATCCCAGCCCCAGAAGCGTCCCCAACTATCGTCAGCCCACAGCCCTCCCAGGACTGTTCCAATGAAGCTAAAGAAGATCGCAAAGCAGATCACTCCATAGATCATTCGATAGAGTATCTGCTGGAACTCGATGGACTCTGGCGAACGCTGTGCTGGCAATGCGTCGTAGCGCGTAACAATGCGATGCACCAACGCGAATACACCGAGAAAACCAGCCAGAAATGTCACAGCATAACCGGCTGTAACCGAAATCACATGCGTGGACAACCAAAACTGGGTATCCAACACAGCTTCCAAAACATGCAATGTATCGCGTGTATCTAGCGCACGGGCGACGCTCAATGTACCGACGCCGATTAAGCCACAAACCAGGTTCGCGACACCGATCGGATAAATCACTTCCAGGAACAATCCTAACATCACACAGGCCCATCCGATAAACACTGCCGAGGAGTAGAGATTGATTACTGGTGCGCGGCCTGAAATATAGATGCGGGACACGATGGCGATTGTGTGAATTAGGAACACTCCGACTAACATCCAGAATGTGACGCGCCGCACGCTATCGGAACGGACTAAGAAACCCACAAAACCAAGGAAAATCGCCACCAGGTAGATGGAGATTCCCTGAGCAGTTGGATTGAATTTATTGAGCCATGTTTCGGTGGATGCTTTGCGCAAAGCAACGGCGGCGAGCGGCGTGTTGCTCAATAGGTCGTGGTATTGATCGATGGCCTGATTGGCTTTGGGTGCGTCCTGCGATCGGACTGCATCAATTATATCCGTGAAAGCAAGAATTGCCGGGTTTGGCGAACCGGCACTCATGCCCATCCTTTGGCCGATGAAAGCTGCAAATACGGCTGGACCGTACGCTTGCCATTTGGCTGTCATCAAATTTTCAGGCGTAGCTTCGCCTTGCGGAGGAATGATGGCTGGTGGCCCGCCCGCTTCCAGATTCTGCATCATTTCAAATATTTCCATGATCCTCGATACGAACTGCTGGCGATCCTGTTCCGACGGCTGCTCGCCTGGATCTGGAATCGGAGGCAGTTGGTAGGAGTAGGAAATCAGATCAAACATATTGATCTGCTGATGCATGGCCGCCAGTTTCTGCTCGCGAAAATCAAACGTATCCGGATCGCGATTACCCTCGCGGAGTTTGGATATCTCTTCGCGAAACTTGGGCATGTTCTTTTCAAGTTCACTGTAGGAATATCGGAATCCCTGTCGGGGCTCGACATCAAAGACATCGCGCACTTCCTGCGGATAGATACGAAACACCTGAGCATCGCGCACCCAGTCTTGACCAGCCATTACCCCCAGTAACCATTCGCTGGGAGAATGCTCATTGCCGGTCGCGTCCTTCACCGAGGGCATACCTCCGAAAAGCGGCTTGCTAATAAACTGCAAAACGTTGCGAGCCACCGAGTCCAGCGGCTTGATGCGCCCCTCATGCTGCATTGGGATCTTTCCCACGGCCGCATAATTTATCTGGCTTCGCGATTGTTTTTCTGGTCTGGCAAAGCTACCGGCCACCAACGCGCAAAAGCCGATTCCGAGCCCCAGCATCAGCAAACGCTTGCCTAGGCCCATGTGCTGAGTCAGCCCTGAATTCTTACTAGCACTATTTCCTCGCGCATAGCGATTGGCGAAAGTCAAAAATGTGTCGCCAAAGTGCGCGAACATTCCCCAAAAAACCATCATGCAGGAGACATACGGAATGACCCAACCCATATTCTCGACGACTTGCAGTCCGGTCGTCTCGAGACTGCCGCCATCGGCCAGCGGAATTCTGTTGTAGCGGCTTTGATAAAACGTTTCGCCCTTGTATCGAATTGGATTGTTCATCCATGTCTTACCCTCCTGCGACTCGCCCGTCTCACGATCGGTAATCACGATTTTGGAAGAGTAGTCTCGCGCCGTTTCGGTACCACTGTAGTTCATCTTTTCGACGTCTTTGAGTAAGACGTCAAATGGCTTACGCTCTTGCCGGAAGCGAATTGCCAACTCAAAAGGCTTGCCATCGATCGTCAATTGCTCATATTCATCGCTACGCGTCGAGACCATCAATTGAGCGATGTCGTTGAGCTGCTGACTCAACAACACAGTCCCTATGGGCTGGTCTGTTTTCTTGTCAATCACTTGCACGTATGCCGATGCAATATTGCGACTATCCATAACGGCAGCCCCCAAAGGCTTGAGCGGCTTCGCCATAAACTGAAGTCCGTTGCCAGACGTTGCCGGATTCTCCGCCCCTGACTCTACAGCCGACAATGCGCTATTTCTCATCCAACGCACAACTTTTAGCTTGGCTGGCAACGTTGGGTCGTCGATGACGCGATCGGTATTGCCAACGCGGCGCAGCAGCGCCTCTGGAATGGCATAGACCACATCCTCTTTTTCATCGCTCGTGTCGATGAGCACGATTTCAATCTCGTCCTCGATAACTGCTAAGTTGGTAGAGGCTCCCTCCGCCAAACCAATTCGCTGTTCTACTTGCCTATCTCCAAAAACGAACTGCCCCACCATCAACAACCCCACACCAGCGTGAATGAGTACATTGCCACCGCGTTTGCCAAACAGCATGACGAGTCCAGCTAACGCCACGCAGGAAGCGATGGAGGCTTGCAACAATTGCCATACGATACGTAACCCAGGATCGTCCAACCGAACGGATTCACCGCCAAACATCACTAGGGCCGTGATCCAAAATGAAATTAACGCCGCCAGCGCAACCAATGCTCGCGCCAACTTGGGGAGCTTGGCCAAAATGCCATAGCCGATCAAAGCCAGCGTCAGTACCACGAAGCCACCCTTGAGTAGACTCCAAAGCGTGTCGTAGGAAATCGGAGGAGCCCCTTGCAATCCATCGGCTGCATGCCCCGCAATGATGACGGCCAACAGGAGTCCAGCCCCCAGCAGCGACACCAACAATCCAGTTACCAACTGCGCGCCCTTGGCCCGCATCGTGAATCGCGTCACTTTCGCGGCGATCAAATTAGCCAGCAGAACCAAGCCGATGGTAGCGCCTCCGGGAAAATAAATCCCCACCCCACCCAGATACGGCACGTCGTGCGGAAAAAGCGTAGTCGGAAACAGCACATCCACGGGAATCCTGGCTACCCAGCAATTAAAGAACTCGCGTTTCACTTCAGCCAGATCAAGTTCGTCCTGGGCCAGTGTGCCGAATAGGATTATTAAGATAGCCAATGAAAACATCGCTACCGTGATTTTCAGCGATCCCATAAGCTTGAGAATCGCAAAAGGCACGGACGCGGAACTTCGCGTTCCTGCACGCGCGATCGTTTGTTCACTTGCAATGCTTCCGGCTGCCATTTCAATACCTCAGTGTGTTTACGGGAAACTACGGCTCGTTCAGCAATTTCTTGCAGCGCGACGGCTTACCACTTGATTGACTTTAGAAAGTCGACAAACTTTTCACGCTGCAGTTCAGCTAGAACTGCATCGCCTTTGAATTTCACAAATAGAGACTCTTGCTCCCGCCACGGCACATCAGCTACCAGGATTGCACTTGGCGGTGTACTTGACGACCCAGTGTTTGCCGACTCGCCCCCAGCCTGTCCCACAATGGTGTAAAGCTTGGCAGTAACTCCGTTAACAGAAATTTCTTGCGCACTATCTAGAGTCGACCTCTTCAATTCTTCAGTGGCTTCAACTCCAACCTGTCCAATCCAAATGCCAATGTTGGCTTCGATGTCGCCGCCCGCCGCAATCACCGTGACTTCGCCACTTTTCTCAGCTTCCGAAATTTCGAAGGCCGCACGTCGCATACCCGAGGCTTCAATTTCTCGCCAGCCTTCCGGACCTTGGTAGGTCAGGCCGCTATCTTTCGCTTCATCCGTTGTCGCCTTCGGCTCAGCCATTGGCGGGGCAGGAGCGTTGCCCAATTGCCCAGCGAAGGGAGCCATGCTACCGGTTCCGGTCCCCGACAGTTTCACCAAATACGCCCTGGACTCTCCTTGGGAAAGCTCGGGCAATTCCACTATTTCTTTAGACATCTCTTCCCACTGCTGCGGTTGGAGAGCGAGTTGCTTTCGCCAGCGGTTTACGTTGAGAAGAACGTAGTCTTTTGCAATCGGAAGTCGCGTTACTGTCGCCGTCAGCTTTTCCTCGGTATGCGTCAGTCTTCCATAAGTGATATCGTTGGGAGTAATCTGTTCCTGCCAGTTTTCTGGTAGTTTCCAGGTGGGCTCCCCCGACGGCTCAAATGCCAACGATTTCAAGATACTCTGGAACTGATCTTCCATCTTGGCCACCAGATCAGGCTCACCGGTAAGCTTAAAAAACCACACTGCATCGCGGTTGGGAACGATCGCGCCTAGCATCAATTGCTTCTTACTTGGCGTCATTGGACTGTTGGTTGCGACTGCGGAAGTGCGCTGGCTATCGAGCTTGGAAACCCGATACTGGCGAATCGCAGTGTCCTCCGAACACGCCACCATCGTAGTAATCAGCAAGCCAACGAGCGATCGCGCTACGATTGAATGCCAACGCATGGACAATATCTTTAGACTCCTCAGAGGAAATGGCATTCAACTTATCTATTGCATGAGTCGAGGGGGTGGGAATTGATGTCTTTATTTTACGTGAAGACATCGGGTTTGCGATGGCGGGGAGCGCAACTCGCTGTGGCGTGAATGGGAATCGGCGATCGTGCTCTGGTCTTAGCGATTGGATGCGAGTTTTGTCTCAATCGTATGCAAGATTACAGGACTTTGTTGCGAGCGAAGGTTGGAACCCATGCAAAATAACGGAATTTCGACGTACTGTGACTGAATCCAATCTCCTTCCACCCCAAATCTGGGCTCGGCGAGCCTGGGACCAGCGGACGACAAGACTTTCTTCCGTTTACGGGCGGGCCGCGTCAGCCCGCGGCAACCAACGCAGCCCTGAAGGATCCGTGCGACCAGTATTACCCTGGTTGGGCAAGCTAGGAATATTGTCGGACGCTGGGGAAAAAAGCGGCAGCAGCGGATTCGCCATCGCACTGGGTTGAGGCAAACTGGACAAACGCCCGGAGTTCGTGCCTTGAGTCATTCGCGCCAGCAATTTTTCGCTTTCAGCTAACCTCTCGGCTTGCAATCGATTCGTTTTTTCCAGTTCTTCGGAGCGATTGCGCTGTGCGCGAAATTCGGCCAGAAGTCGCTCGTTCTCGCTTTGCAATTCTTTCACCAAGCGCGAATTACCAAACGAATTGCAACCGGCCGGGCAAATGACGAGCAGCAAAAGCGCAAGCGAATGCACACCAGCGCGACGCTGCATTGAACGAAAGTGAAAGGGCTGTTTCTGGCGCACCGCACAGATTCCTTTCTTTGCGATCTCCGAGACTCATTCAAACGTCTGGGAACGCTACCAGGAATCTGCAGAACCCGAAAGATCGATTTGCCGAACCCGCCCGCAAAAACACAAATTGGAGGCCCATAACAGGCGGCTACAGATCTTACGTAGCCACCCGCTGCCAAGCGGTGGACCAGACGCTGCTAAAATCCACCGTCTGGCGACAGTGGCTACAGATCTTACGTAGCTACCCGCTGCCAAGCGGTGGACCAGACGCTGCTAAAATCCACCGTCTGGCGACAGTGGCTACAGATCTTACGTAGCCACCCGCTCCAAGCGGTGGACCAGACGCTGCTAAAATCCACCGTCTGGCGACAGTGGCTACAGATCTTACGTAGCCACCCGCTGCCAAGCGGTGGACCAGACGCTGCTAAAATCCACCGTCTGGCGACAGTGGCTACGGTTGTTACAGCTCCACCACAACCGCCGCTAGGTCTTCATTCCAAAGGCACTGAGTACCATTTCTGTAAAGCCGCTGGTCAGGGCACTACCTTCGCCAGCCCACGCCCACATGTTGCGGACGATATCGGTCACCAATATTCCAGAAAGGCACATAAGCAGCAGTATGCCGAGCAAGCTCAGCACTTGCGGCAGGCTGTACGGGACTTCAGGATAGCCCATCGTCACCGCCGCGCCAGCCGGTGCAAAGCCCTCACTGGCTCCCGAATCCACATCAGCAAATGCATCGAAACCGTCTGCCGCCGGCAAATCGACGGCCGCATCCCCGAACTCCGATGAGTCTTCTAATTCTATGACCTGCGAACCGCTATCATCATCGGTTTCCAGACTACCCGAGGGCGACAATTGAAACTCTTCATCCTGTTGGAAGTCGACGGCTGATCCGCTGCCAGAAATTCCTGGATCAGATCCTTCCGCTGCCAAATCCAGCCCGGAGATTCCACTTGCAGCCAAGTCGAGCGGCTCGTCTTCCAGCGAGATTCCACTGTCTGCAGGACTCATCAAATTGATACCGCTGTCGGTTCCCAGCGCCAAATCGCTGCCCCCGCCCAGCACCAAATCGCCGTCGTCGGTTAACTCTAGATCACTGCCAAATCCCAAACCAGACGAGTCTATGGACGGGTCGCTATCACCCTTGATAATCTCGCTACCACCTCCCAAACTGTCCACAGAATCACCGAGCACATTGGAAGCATCGCCCGACAAATCGAGTCGATCTGAATCGGACAGTTGCAGATCGCTACCGATTGCGCTGCCAGACACCATCAAGTCCGAACCGGCTAGTTCCAAATCACTTCCAGAAGTCACGCTCGAACCGCTGGGTAACAGATCGTCAGCATCATCATCGGCCGCCAAAGACAGTTCGTCGTCGTCGTCGTCATCCGCCGCCAGCTTTAAATCGTCCTTGTTACCCTTCGACGCAACTAACCGCACGTCGCTGCCACTGCCCGGATCTGCGACCAATGCAACATCGCTGCCCTCATCGTTTGATGAGTGTGCATCGCTACCGATCGTGCTGCCGTGCGAACTTGAACTGCCCAAGTCGGCCTCAGAAACCAAAATAGACGAGCCTGCAGGATCTTCATCCAACGCGTCTCCCATCATTTCAGACGCTACCCGCTCGATTTCCGTCGGCTTGAACTTCCAGCTTGCGCCGTCGCGATAGCCGAAAATCTCACCGCGGCCTAACATTTCCACAAGTTCGTCTGCGCTGACTCCGAGTTTCTTGGCTGCTTCTTCAAGCGGTACGAAATTGGACATGCTGGTGAGAGCTCCTAGACCGGTAGACAGTTTGATGAGGCTGTGAACTTATCTATCCTAACTAAAGGTCTGCCAAAAACGAAACCCTGAGCGCTCTAATTTTGGCATCGAGTTCATCGCCTAGGTGGAATATGCACATTACACCACCCCTCAGGGCTAGGCTCAACCAGCAACACGCGAATGCCACACGAAGAATTTCTGTTGGCGCGACAGCAGGACCAAAGACTCAACTACCCCCCCATTGACTGTGAGCGACTCGCAGGAAACGGGGCCCTATTCCCTTCAAGCCCTGCCCGTCCCAACGCATTCAGTGCCCCTTGAAACCTGTCGAGGAATTGCCGGTTCAGGTTCACTGCGTTGCTCAGCGGCTCGCGATGCGAATGCAAGGTAAAGCGCTAGTGCAATCCCGGACACAACCATTAAGCCAGAGAGCATGAGGCTGAGCCAAGTCGCATATCGCTGCGGCAGCGAGTCAGCCTGCAACGTACCCAGGAATTGGCGATGCTGCAGGGCTGCTGACGCGATCATTGCAGTACCAATTACTACCAATCCAATTCCAATCAACGTCGACAGATAGTGAGCATGCGGTGCTCTAGCGTTGACCATCATTAGGAAGTACCCAAATCGGGCAACCAAAAAACCGAGCCCGATGGACGCGATACCTGTTCGTAGCCACGCTAGCAGCGTGCGCTCAGCCGCAAAGAAAATCCGAGGGTCGGAGTCCTGTTTCAATTGATCACCGTTAAAATGTCTGTCGGATCGCGACAACAACTAACATGCAAGCTGCTCGGATAAACCCTAACGCGCTTAAGGCTGAACCTGGCGTAGTTCGCTTGGCAGCGGCGCTTGACCGTTGAAGTACTCCATCTGTAGGTCCCAGACTAAGCTGCGGGCACTCTTCAGTTGGATCTTTCCCGAAGTCGGATCGACATGATAGACGGCCATCGACTTGGCTCGTGGTTCGACGATAGCCAGTTGCTGAATTCCCGACGGCAAAAGCGTGGAAATCACTTGCAACCCACTTTCGGAAGCTGGCTCGATGGCATCCGCCTGGCAATAGGCAGGTTGGCTTTGCAAACTGCTGCAGGTACTTGCAACCACTCCCAGGAGACAGCCTGTGGCCGTTCCCAACCCGATCCGGCGCAGCCAGTCTTTCATCGCAATGCTCTCCCTGCACGTGGTTAACCCGCAAACCGCACGTTGCTATCTATTCCAATTTGATTATCGAGGTCTCATCGATCGATGGTTTTGTAGATGCCGCGGGTTGTGACATCAAGAGCAACTGCCAAAACTAACCTGGACGCGGCGGCAACCGTTTAGCACAATCCCCAGCGATGACCGTCGGTCAAGTTCGCGCATGAGCAATCGAGAATGATCGGTTACGGAACCGATACCGCAAAAACAGGGAAGTGGTAAAGTGAATTCAAGCCGTCGCCAACAGCGTCAAAGTTTCGGGCTGCCCCTGCCACCTGTACTTCTGGTTGGAGCCGTGCTCTCGGCAGCGTTTTATGGACTAATCCTAACAGGCCCACTCGACTTGGCCATTTTGCGACGCTACTGCCTGTCGCACCCGGTGGCGATTGCTTCCGTTTGCTTATTCTCGCTGGGCATTGTTGGACTAACTCTAAAATGGTGGTCCGCCAGAACTCAGACGCGAGTGACCTCCAAGTCGGCCAATGCCTTACGCAGATTGATTCACGAGGGGGCAGATGTCAGCCCCAATAAGCGACCCGAATGGCTGGCCGCCAGTTGGGAATCGCAACCAGCGCGACTTCAACAAAGCTGGTTTGGCGCTCGCGTCATGAGTATCGTCGATTTGCAGATCAGTCGAGGTCGCAGAAATCAATTGGATGCTGATCTCAAGTCGCTTTCCGAAATGTCTGCCGACCAGCAGCACGATAGCTACAGTCTTCTACGCATCATCAACTGGGCCATGCCGATGCTCGGCTTCCTGGGAACGGTACTAGGTATTTCCCAAACGCTCGGTCAACTTGATACAAAAATGTTGGCCACACAGCAGCAGGACGCGATGAACCAGCTAACGGCGGGCCTCTACGTAGCTTTTGATACGACCGCCATCGCGCTAGTTTTGACCGTCTTCCTCATGTTCGTTCAGTTTGCGGTCAGCCGATTGGAACAAGGCATCCTAAGTGAGATCGATGCTGAGTCGAGCGATTGTCTGATTCAATTCCTGTCTGCCGATCCGCATAGCGCGCAGGACTCGCTGTTTGCGCCGGTGCGCGAGGTCATGGAGAACTTGCTCGAAGGCGTTCGCGAGATGGTGCACCAACAGTCCTTGTTATGGTCGCAATCCTTGAACGAATCGCAACGACAGTGGACAAACTGGACGGGCAGCGTGTGGAATCAAGTGGAAACGCAGTTTGGCGATCGCGTTGGACATGCGCTCGACAAGCACGTAACGGAGCTCGGCAAACTGCAGGAAGAGTGGAGCCGCAATCAAGACTTACGTTGGCAGCAATGGCAAACTACGCTCAGTGATCAAGCGCGTATGATTCAAGGCCAACAAAAGGAAATGATCAAGCAGAGCGATTCGCTGCAGAAACTGGTCGAGTCCACAACGGACTTGCGCAAAATTGAAACGACGATTCAAGAAAGCGTATCGAATCTAGAAAACGTGGGAAGAATTGAAGAAGCCACGATTTGCGTTGGCGAGGCGGTCGCGACGTTGGCAACTTGCTTGGAACGCGCCGGTGTTATTCGTGGTACGCCGATTCGACCGCGAGTTTCCAAGAAGACGCTCGACGAGACCGCAGACGCGTCTGAATTCATCGAAATGAAAAACCAGCCAATCGAATCGCCTCCTGCAACGCTACCGTTTCAAAAACCGGGAGAGGCAGCATGAGCCGCGCGCGACGACAGCGTGACTCCACCGCACCTTCGCTCTTCCCATTCCTCGCAGTGCTGTTATGCACGATGGGTGCGCTCGTTCTGCTACTCATGCTGATTGTCTCCGGTGCACAGGCATCCGCTCTCAAGATCGCGCAACAATCCCAGGAGCAGGCGGAAGAGGTGGAAAGCCAGCTGCGCCTCGCCAGCCACGGTTTCCAGAAACAACTAACGGAAGGCCGACTTGAATTAGAGAAAAAACGCTTGAGCCTTCAGCATCTAGAAAACCATATTCAAGAACTGCTGGCCGAGTTGCAAGACCTTGAACGCACCGCCGAACTCATGCTCAACGACGCCGCCTCATCCGACGAAACTCGCAAGGCGCAGGTCGACGCTATTTCGGATCTCGAAAAACAGCTGCTCGAAGCCGAAGAGCAACTCAAACAGAAACTCGACAAGCCCGATGGCGACAAACCAATTTTTGCAATCATCCCTTACGCGGGCCCCAACGGAACTCATCGTCGCCCAATTTACCTCGAGTGCGTCGAGGATGGCATCAAGATCCAACCCGAAGGCATCGCCCTGAGCCTGGTGGACCTCGAACCACCCTACGGCCCCGGCAATCCACTTGACGCCGCACTGCGTACGATTCGCACGCAATTCGCGCCTGCCAATCACGCTATCACTAGCACAGCTTATCCGTTGCTCATCGTTCGACCTTCCGGAATTCGAACCTATGCGATGGCACGTGCCGCGATGAGCGGATGGGACGATCAATTCGGGTATGAACTGGTCGGCGAAGACTTGGAGCTGACCTATCCGGAAATCGAACCGGGGCTATCGGACAAAATTGCTCAGGCCCTGGATCTAGCCCGCCAGCGTCAAGCCGCGTTAATCATGGCCATGCCGCAAAAGTATCGACAGTTCTCAGAACGCGAACAATCGCTTTCAGGCGGACAGACCGGGGGCATGTACCCAGCAGCCGACGGCAGCATGGTCGATGCGAATGGGCACGATGACGGGACGGGCCGCGGTGGAGCCAGTCGCGACAGTCAGCGTGGCGGCTGGGCCAATCAAGCTGGACTGTATGCTGGCGGCCAGGCTTCCAATTCCGACAGTTCGCTGGGATTTGGCGAAGCGGGTACCGCGTCGCAACTCGACTTCCAGGCAGCACAACAAGAGGTCAACGCAAGAAGTGGTTCCTCAGCGAGCGGAAGCTCAACCTTGGGTAGCGAGGCCGGCTCATCGGAAGGCTCATATTTCCCTACGAATTCCCTCGGTTCAGCGGCGGGAGATCTAGCTGCTAGCGGCAATGCCAGCTCAGATTCAAGCAGCAGAAACTCTGGTGCATCGAGTAGCTCTGGAAGCAATGGACCGAGCACGCCTAGCGACCAGTTGGGAACCGGCGGCCCCAACGCCTCCGGACAGCCAGCACAGTCATCCGGTGGCAGCCAGATTGGATTGCCGTTCAGCCCTCAAAGCGGAGCGAACAACTCATCAAGTGGCACGTCGCTAACGCAGGGCAGCAGTCAACCTAATGGTAGCTCCGCTCAGTCGGCTAGTAGCCTCGATAGTTCTTCGGACTCGAGCCAAATCACCTCTCCATCTATGTCTGTTGATTTGTCGCCCTCGAATCTGCGCAAACCTTCGGAGAATTCAACTCCGGTAGCGGCACGTCGCGGTCGCGGCTGGGCATGGTCTCAAGGGCCAGCTTCGCAAACACCCGTGGCTAGAGCAATCAACCTCCAATGTTTTGCAGATCGCTGGGTGGTGCTTCCCGATTCAGGAAAAAGCAACTCGCAAATAGTCACCGTTCCGCTGGACAGTGCTCCCCAACAGCACGCGGAGAAGTTGGCAAACATCATCGCGGACCGTGTCGATAGTTGGGGACTAGCTTTGACCGGTGGATACTGGAAACCAATTCTAGTTGTCGAAGTCGCGCCCGACGCGGCGTGGCGGTTTAACCAACTCCAACAACTGTTCGACCATAGCGGTCTCGAGGTACAGCGAGCCCAATAAAAATGCCTATTACTAAACTCTTTGTGCAACAATCGCGCACCTACTCCGCGGCATTTGCAGAAAAACGAATTGCCAATTAGCCGCACAGACGGCCTCAACGCACCTTAGTCGAAGACTACCCTATGCCCAGACGCCATGCCGAAGACATCTCCGTGGGTGAGGACTCGTTCCTCGATACTACAGCGAACCTGGTCGGAATTCTGATCATCCTGGTGGTTATCATTGGGTCGAAAACGAAAGTGGATGCAGAGGCTTACGGTCGAGAACTAGCCGCGCAGACACCCACTCAACAGCTCGAAGATCCAGAGCGCGAAGCGCGCGCTCTTCACGCCTCGTTGGCTGAGCTTTCCATCAGGCAGCAGGAATACGAACTGGAGACACAGTACCGCAAGAGCGAACGCGATGCACTGCTCACACAGATAACCCTTGCACGCGGCGCTCTGGAGGAAAAAATGGCAAGTCTCGATGCCGACAAACGTTCGAGCATCGAGAAAGAACAAGAGCGGGAGAAGCTAGAGTCGCAGCTCAAAGCAAAGTTGGCACAGATGGGTGCCGCCGAGGAAGCCAAGCCAGCCCCTATCGTGCTCGAACACTTGCCTACACCGATGGCTAAGACAGTCTTTAGTCGCGAGCTACACGTCATGCTGCAGAACAGCCGCGTCACAGTTATTCCCTGGGATCGCTTGGTCAATGCGCTCAAAGAACAAGTCCCCTTGGCAGCTCGACGCAACGCGTCCCGCAGTGCGCTGGATGACACCCTGGGACCGATTGGTGGTTGGCTCATGAAATATCGCATGCTGGCAGTCCCCGGTGGATTTGAGCTGGACCATTTTGAACTTGAATCGATCTCGCCGAACGAAACGGAGACATTTGAAGATGCCCTCGCACCGGGAGGAAGATTGCAGCTCGAACTGGCAACTCGCAATCCTGCAGAAACTGTCATTACCGTCTGGATCTATCCCGATTCGTTCGATTTATTTAGACAGCTCAAGGCCAAGCTGTTCGAAGCAGGATTTCTTTCGGCGGCACGTCCGCTACCCGAAGGCATGAAAATAGGCGCCTCCCCACGGGGTAGCCGCAGCACAGCTCAGTGAGTGGTCAGGGACGCAATACTCCGGTTGCCCCCAATTGAGTTACTCTCTAGCTATCCTAAAGGCCAGAGCGGGGCAAATTAGTTCGAGCCATTGCCGCTTACTGGGATCGCAAGTCGCTGCGAAACACTCTGTCAACTGCGAACAATTAAATTGAACCCGTCCAATCCGAAAAGTGAAAAACTGATTGAATTTGCCCAGCGCATGAAAAATGCAGATCGGCAGTTGCTAAGTCAGCTAAATGCAAACCAGGCCCAAGCTGAGGTGGACGCTGTTTTGGCGGCCCTGCATTGGACGATTTCCGATCCCAAAGATTTGGTGTGGCACGGTGACCTGGGAGACGCAGCGGATAAGCCTGACTGGATGAATTAGCGATGAGTGAATTCACAATTGCAGATTTGCAGTCAGTTTTCTACCTCCTTAACGCAAGTAAGTGGTCGGGAATTTTAATCGGTGGCCAAGCGGTTAATCTTTATGCCAATCATTACCAAGAGTAAATGCCGTGTATTGAATTGTTACGGCCTCTTGCAAGTCGCAACCTTGACTTTCACGGGGGGCCGCGCGAGGCGAAGCGCGCGATGCAGATACTGCAAGCCTCTGGGAAAAGTAATGATGGTTCGGATCCCAGCCCCAATGCTGGCGTTTTACAGGTTCGCTTGAGTTCCGGTCAGGTTCTCATTGTTGATATCCTGACGTCTGTATTCGGTATTAGTGCTTCGGAAATGTTGCGTTCCTCGGTAATGTGGAAGTTAACGGACGATGTGGCTATTGAAGTGCTGCATCCGCTTCTACTGTTGGAGTCCAAACTTGCCTGCTTGCGATCACTAAATCAAAGCGACCGTCAAGACGAGAAGCATGTGCGTTTAATGGTCATCGTTGTCTTCGCGTGGCTCAACGACCAAATCGAAAGTCCGCGAGACATCTTTAGAGCGATAGAACGGATCGCGGCGATGATGATGACTCCCGATGGTTTGTCGGCGTACAACCATGGCATCGATCTTTGGCAAGCGATTCCTCTGGACAACATGAAAGCGAAAAGCGACTTTCAATTGTTCTTCAAGCAACGCTTGCCGCAGTTGGAATCTCTCGTTGCGCAGAAGCGCAGTTTGGAAGACTGAATGAGAATGGCATGAAGATGTGTGGCCTGCCCCACTTGCCCTTAGGTGTAATCGATCTCGCCGCAATCATCAGCTGTCAAACTAAGATGGTAGTTGCGATTGCCTCCACGCTCACGGCTTTCTCTCGCTCGTTTTGGCATAACGATCCGTGTAGAGAAAGCGAAACCCTGTTTCTAGCGATGCGGCGTTGGGTTGACAAGCTAGCTTCAATCCATACATCTCTGTCGTAAGTGTGGCTCTCAAGGTTTGGTCTTGATGCATTTCGCTTTCACAACTTCTCAACCACTTCTCCAACTTTTCTGGCATTGGAAAGCCCGCTGCGTGAACCGGCTCTAGCTCCCACAGCAAGCGAATTCGTTGATGAGCGGGAACAATCAGCTGCATTGGGTCGTCAATCGACTCCAAAGCGGCATTTACAATCCGATCAATCGTCGCATTAGGATAAAAAAGCTTCGTCATTAAGAGCTCTCGTACGTCACGCAACATGTACTCCTTGAACTGCTCTTTTTCTGCGGACTCCAGAACTTGAACTGTGACTTTTCCAGCCAAGCTGTCTTCAGCCAGACGCGGTAGGGGGAGACGCCGATTTAGCTCAGTCAATTCCTCGTCATACTTCCTGAGTTTTTCCTTAGTAACATCGATCGAAAGCGCATCCTCCGCCAACCTAGCAGACAGACTCCGATACAGGTAGTAAGCTCCATTTCGATCGGTTAATTCAGCGTTCAGAATTTTCTCAAATGAGTCAGGCTCCAGGACATCCCGCACGTAAAAGCGGCCAATCTCCCGAATTATTTGCTGCTTCAAGTAGTTACGCAAATTGTAATCGCAAACCTGGCGGATATCTTCATTACATTTTCCGATCGCGAACGAATGGAACTCTTCAAACAGAACAAGCCCAACTTCGTTAACGGGCTGCGAATAGTTCGGCACCGATTGCGAATGACAATGTACGCTCAGCATCGCCAACCAAACCACCAAGCATTCAACGATTGTTTTCGAGTAAGCCGGCAGACAATTCACGAACTTTCTGCTCCTGACTAAAAAACCTCATAGTAAAAATATTCTCCCAAAGCTTCCTCAGCTTTTTCTCGCTGTTCCGACGCCAATTGTGCAAGCACTTCTGCCTCCGCCTTGCGCCATATCTTCTCTGACTCTTGCCGGGCCCATTCAACGATTGCGTTGCCTTGAGTCAAAATTGAATGGCGTTGGTTGTCGTGCACACCTGCCTCACCGCGAAGTCGGCCAAACACTAACGCAGCAGGTAACCCAATGCTAGATGCTTCAACCCGGAAAGCGAGTTGCCGCAATCGCCGCAATCGATCAGGAGACAATATTTCAACTATTGCGTTTTCCGCTGCGTTGCGGCGCTCCGCCTGAATCTGCCGAAACACAGCTTGGTCGAGCGGTTTTCCCTTCGTACGAACTTCATCCAGGTAGACACGCATCGTTTCCTTGTAGCCATTCGAGATCTTCATGATTGCTTCCACTTCAGCTTCCGTCAATTTGAGATCTTCCTGAATTTGTTCGTTTCTCAAGAGCTCAAATAGAGCAGACAGATTATCAGGGTCCGGACCAGCGAAAAATGCTTGCGATTTCCCAGTAGACTGCAGGTCAGGCTCATCCGAACGTGCGCAGCTTGATAGGATCAACCAAAGTAGCCCACTGCAAAAAATCGCTCGTGACAGGAAGTTGATTGCTGACAAAGTATCTGCACCCATTAGAAGTTGTTTAGCTGACCCACTCACACCTCAATCGAGAAGCGCCAGACACGGTTAACACAGTGAAAACCATGACTAGCATTAAATCCAGCTAAAATTTCGCGAACATACTGCGATGTTGAGGACATAGTCAAAGCGTTGTCAATCAATCTGACTCAAAATAGAACGAATCACTATCAGAAGCAACTGTCACGCCACCACGCACCACCCACACGGCTCGTTGTTACACACAAATTAGAGGGCGGCTCCGGGTCCAAAGGTTAGCCAAGCATTGGCGAAGTCGTGCATGCGTTGGATGCCAATCCACACGGTTTGTGGACCAGGTGGAGCAGCACCGCTGCGAACAACATAGCCGCC
>JBGSTP010000054.1:0-20440 GCA_041736515.1 Pirellulaceae bacterium | reverse complement strand
TATTGGCGAATCTACTGATCTATGTAGTGATCGCAATGATCGTGCGCAAGAAAGCCACTTTGTATGTAGGACTCTCCGAACCAGTCTACCGCCGCCGCACTAATAACATGATGATGGCCTGGGCTTGGGTCTTCGGAGGTGTTGCGATGTTTGTCGTGGGAGCTACGCAAGCCAGTCCGCAAGGAAATTTCCTGATGATCGGATTGCTTCTGGGTCCTATCATGTTAATAGTAGGTGCACTTTGGGGCCTCTACGGTTGTCGCGTCGTTTACCCCAAGCTCATTGACAACGAGTACGTTTGGCTAAAGGGGGCGGGACCCGAATTTCTGGCGCAATACGAAGAGATCCCTACCTAATCCGTACTTTGCTTATTTGGTCGATTGCGGATTTGCATACCAGACAACATTGTTGCTGCCCCGTCCGGCAACAAGTAGGTCTAGATCGCGATCGCCATCCAAATCGATGGCACGAATATCGTAAGACTCTTGGTCGTGGCCAACAATGTGCGTAGTGAAGTTGCCTTTGCCGTCGTTTTCAAACCAGGCAGCAAGCTGGCTACCGTACGCACATGTCGCTGCATCCAGATCTCCATCCGCATCCAGATCGACGACCGCCAAACAATGCGGTTCGCGAATCGTGGCGTGAATCACATGCTCTGTCCAGCCAGGTGCCTCGAACCAAAGGACACCTTCACCGTGGCCTCGCGAAGCGATAAAGTCAACTTTTCCATCGCCGTTGACATCCGCCGGATGAATATTGGTGGCACCGGGTTGTTTGTCTGACAATAAGTGCTTCTTCCAAACAGCGGTAGGGTCTACGGGGGCCTCCCACCATGCAAACCACTCGCCCAGACCCGACGCGTCCTGCGGGCCGCCCTTCGCACCAGTAGCCGCGTCGGGGCGTCCATCGCCATTGACATCGCCAACACCCAAGTAATGGGTCAGCCCGGGTGCATCGCCCCGCGCAAATAGATGTCGCTCCCAACGCTCCGCGGATTGGACAGCCTGCGGAACTCGAAACCAAGCCAACGAGTTTGCGAATGGCGGCAAGGGCTGAGCGCTGGTGGCCAGTAGGTCCAACTGTCCATCCAAATCGACGTCCCCTTTGAGCAGTCCGTGAATACCATGAACTTGATCATCGATCAGCCGGACGGTCCATTTTTCTTTCAGCGGCTGAGGCGGTTGTTCGAGCCAAACAATCAGTCCTGGGTTGTAGCGAGCACCTATATAGTCCAGGTCTCCGTCGCCATCGACGTCGAACGCCTCGCTATGGATGAAGTTGTGTTTGCCATCGTCTGACAACAGGATCTCCCGCCAATCGGGAGCAACGAACAGCCGTGTTTTCTTGTCCGCATTGCAGATGATATCAATTCGTCCATCTCCGGAAAAATCTCCCGCAACTGCAGTCATGCACGCTGCCCCCTCATAGACGGTTGTCTTCTTCCAACGTGCGCTGTCGTCGACAACCGTCTGCGCTTGCACCCACGACGCATCCGCCAAACTCGCTAGCAGGAAACACCACGCAACTGCAAAGCGTGCAGGAACGATGCGAACAATTGGCAACCACATGATCCAATCTCCTACGGAATCTAGCGAAACGGAAACTCTAGCGACGGATGACGATTAGCCAATCTTCAGCTTGATCCGACGGAGGTGCTCCTAAGCTGACACGACCGCCGCCCGCAACCGATCGAATGGAACCACGAACCAGTTCACCACCAGTGCGCGGATTAAACCAGTGAACGCTAAAGTTGCCGCTCGCTCCTGCCAAATCCAACTGTGGAATCGGTCCACCTGTTGTGTAAACGAGATAGAGATCGCCGCTCTTTGCAAAACAGTAGCTGGAATTATCTCGACCATCCGTGCCAACGAGTTCGTCGGCTGGCTGTAACGCATTGATAGGAATCTTATTCTCAGAGAAAAAGTCTAGAGCGATTCGGCAATAGTCCCAACTGCGGTCGCGAGAACGCCAATCTTCACAGACAAGATCGTTTTCCGCAAACTGATAGCCAAAGTAGTATTCGACACCAGCGCCGCCTCCCATCAAAGTTCCCCACAAAGTCTGACGTCGCACTTCGTGCTCGGTGTAGATCATCTCCCCGGTTCGGTCATGGCCGTCAAAGCCTTGATACCCTAAATCGGGACATTGGCCATGCGCGGCAGTACCGGATTCATCGAACGCAACCACCCACGGCTTTCCTGCTGCTTGGGATTCTCGAACCCACTTCGCAACCTGCCAATGCGTATCGTGAATGGCGCCGTTTTGGAGCGATTGCCCTGTCAGCTTTGATGCGTTACCAAGCAGAGGGCGATAGACTTTATCTTGCTCGTTTGGAAACGTATGTACCACACGATTGTGATGGTAAGGATCCAGCTGAGCAATGAAATCAATCATGGCCATCTGCTGTGCAGTCGTTTGGGTATTCTCTTCACCCAGATTCCAATTGAGTGCAAGATTATGTCCGAATCTAGCGATCAATTCGCGACAATACAGACGGCGCTGTGGTCCTAGATCGCCATCATCGAGGCATTCTGGTACCCCGTTGTTTTCAAGTGCACTACCAGCGCGATTGTCGTCGTTCTCTGTTTCTTGCATTTTGAAGTGCAAGTACATGCCGCGGGCTGTTCCGTGATCGAAGACGATGCCCCACTGATCCAACTTGCTACAGTCGTAGTGCAGTTTGTCGTCGCGCTGTACGAAAGGCCAAACATTGTCCCCATCTCCGCCAGCGTTATAGGTTAAAAATGAAAACGCATTGCAGCCTTTGCTTGACAGGTAGTTGATGGCACCGATCAACCCTTTACCTTTGCCGTTTTTCCATGTTGGATCACCGCTCTTCCAATCCCCGACGTGTGGCCCCCAAGTCTTAAGCGGTACCTTTTCTGGTTTACCTGCAACAGTTCCATCGAAATCAGCATATCCGAGCATGGTTTCCGGAGCATCGGCGCCAGCCTTCAAAAAAGTCTGGCCGCTACCAGCAAATTTCAGATAGCGCTCGCCAACATATTGCAGTCGCCCATGAGCTCGTAGGTCGCGTCCCGTCTTATCGCTGGCCGCAATCGTAAAGCTGCCAGATTTTCCGTCGCCGATGGTCGGAACCGATGAGGGACTATCTGTTTCGACAATCAGAGTTCCTTTACGCATCGAGACTTTGTATTCCCATCGTCCCGGCTTGTCGGGAGATAAATGGGCTCGCCATTTTGTACCGGACTGAGCAGATGTCTCGGCAGCTTGGCCATCGGCTGCAAAATAACCCGGCACCGTGTAGCTGGGACTTCCCGATTCATGCTTGAACTCCACATTCATTTCATAATTCACGAAAGGATTCGGAGCGTTATCGAGTTCATGGGCGTAGGGGCCGTCGAGCGTCAATGTTACTTTGTGCCATTGCTTTAGCTCGCCTTCGATCTTGACAGCAGCATTTCCACCCGCTTGACGTGGTAGGACTAAGGGCGCGTCCGCAGGCTTGGATTCACCAGCTTGATTGCTCGTAATCGCCAATTGAGCGATCGCTGCCTTCGTTGCCTCATCCGCAGCGGTAAACTCCAATCGCGAAAATCGCGCTCTGCTGAATTCCTTTCCATCCTCACTAGCGATCTGCGAAGCGATTGTCAGGACATCGCCTGGTTCGATCGCAATATTGCTCCATGTGATGCAAGACTTGGAACTCTCTTCAAATTGTTCCGCACTTAAAGGACAAGTGAACTCGCCAATTCTTACATCGTTGATGGCCACTTGATACGTTGATTTACCGTCCTCCTCACCAACAGCCACTAAACGCAGGTTGTATCGACCACTTGGAAGGCCGATTGTCGTTTGCACTTTCCCCGCTTTATCCTTGTTCGGATTTACGGCAAGCCATTTTCCTTTGTCCAAGTAATAACCGCTGCCATCTAAGGAGAAATCTTTCGCGGTGATTTGCAGCAATCCAACTTTTGCATTCGCAACAGCGTCCGGCTGGGGCTCGGGAGTTTTGGCTGGCGCAGGCTCAACGTACGGAAAACTGTTAGGGAGTTTGCCCGCATGCACTAGTACCTCAGGTCCAATTCCCTCCGGACGTTCGAAATCCCGATTGGTCGTCATCAGCCAGCGATCAAACTCGAATCCATCCTCTCGCATCGAAAAGTGCACTTCATGCACGCCGGTTGTGTTGACATCGAGGAAGATCTTATGCGGTTCACCACAGTGTTCGGACTCGGTGCGCTGTTTGCTCTCCCAACGCCAAGTTTTCTTTCCTTCGCACCACTGCATTCGACGACCACTCTCGGGCCAAGCTCCATCGATGCCTACATGCAAGCCGTTGTCTTCAGATCCGCTGCTGAATGCGCGGACCCAAACATAGTAGCGACCTGGATTCTCGAAATGGACCTTGTAGGTTAGCACGGCCAATTTGCCGCCGTCATTTGAAAAATTCTCGCCGCCGATGAGTTTCTCACTGTGATTACGGCGACTGTCCGGTAGTACTTCGACATAGGCACCACCAGCGGCGCCACCAACATGAAGACCATCTCCATCCGGCTCAATCGTCGGCGCACTGAGCGACGAGCAAATATGAAATGCCCGCCGATCCGTAAGGTCCTGCTTGGAAAAATGCTCGGCCTCGACTGCCACGAGGCCTTTCTTTTCAGAAAACACAACTGAGGAATCAGCGATGGGACGCGTGGCATCTGCCGCAACCGCGGCATTGATTACCAGGGCCAAGCTTGCTACCGCCAGGCTCATTCTCATAATGGAAAACCTTTACGCAAAGAGAGGAGGGTTGGGGGGATCGGGTCGTCGAAATTCTTGCTGACTGCAATGCTGACTAGCAAGTTTTTCCAGATGTGGTTAATGCTGCAGCATGGGTTAGTGCGGCAGCTACAATGTTGGCTACTTCCGAGGTCGACACAGTGCCGCCTTGGTCCGCCGTGCGAATGCACTGGTCACGCAATTGTTGCGCTACCGTGTTTTCGATCAACTGCGCAGCTTCGCGAGCTGTCGAGTCGCTATTTCTTTCGCCAAGCCAATCGAGCATCATGGCGGCAGAAAGAATTGTGGCAATCGGATTCGCTACATTTTTTCCGGCCAACTGCGGCGCTGTACCATGGGACGGCTGAAACATTGCATGATCGTTTCCGATCTCGGCGGACGGAGCCAAACCCAGCCCTCCGACAATGGCAGCCCCAAGGTCGGACAGGATGTCGCCAAACTGATTCTCCATCACTAGTACATCCCAATGGCTCGGCGTAGTCACCATGTGCAGGCTCATAGCGTCGACATAAGCAGCGTCCGCTTCGATATCCGGATATCGCGATGCAACCTCAAAGAAAACTTTTCTAAAGAACGCAAAGCTGCGAAACACATTGGCTTTGTCCACGCATGTCACCTTGCGTTTGCGATCGATTGGCCTCCCATTGCGTTTCATTGCCAAATGAAAAGCAAAGTCTACGACTCGCTCCGTGCCTGCACGGGTAATCATCAATGTGTCGGTGGCGACGGAGTCATTGAGCACACAGCCTCCTCCAAAGGACGCGAAGAGCCCTTCCAAATTCTCGCGCAGAATAACCATATCAATGCCGTCGGCTCCAGTCGTCAGCGGACTTTGCACGCCTGGATACAGCTTTACCGGTCGCACAGCGGCATACAATCCGAGCGCGCGTCGTAGTCCCATCATCATATCTGGCTGAACTTCAGTGCCATCCGGCTTGCGGACGTCAGGCAGGCCAATAGCCGCCAACAATACCGCATCGGCTTTCAAACAGTCCTGCAGTACGTTCTCAGGAATGGCAACACCATGTTGGCGAAAGTGCTCAGCACCCGCTTCGTGGCGAACCACATTCAGCGATAGCGGAGTGACTGCTTGCACAGCGTCGAGCACGTGCAGTGCTGCGTCCATGCATTCCGGACCAATACCATCTCCCGGTAGTGCGACGATGTTATAAATTGACATTGCTGTTCTCCAATACGGTTAGCCGCTGCACATTTTTCGATAGGATCCAGTCTGCTACTGTGCGATCGTAATCAGCGAAATGCGCTGTCTTCTTGTGTGTCTCGAATGCCTCGGCATCAACATAGGTCTCATACAGGAAAAACGTCGATGGGTCGGACTCTGCAAACAGCACGTCAAACTGACAGCAACCAGGCTCTATCTGAATCGAGTCGCGGGCTTGCTGAACGATGCGTGCTCGAAACGCATCGACAAACTCGCTCTTGATATGAAACGTGACGGCGATCGCAAATTTTGGTTGCTTCATAGTGATTTCGTGAATTTGTGTTGGGATTCAAAACTGAACTTATTCTCTCACGATGGAAACTTTACATGCAGTTGCTGCTGTTGCTCTTCTGTTAAGAATCTTGCCGACAAACCGCGCAACAACAGGAAAAGTTTGGCGGTCTCCTCCAACTCTTCTACGGCATAAACTGCGTTATCAAGATCGCGTCCACCAATAACTGGACCGTGGTTGGCCAAAAGTGCCCCCCGCGCATCCTTAACCGCCGCGCCGACGGCCTCTGCCAATTCTAGATCCCCAGGTGCAAAGTAGGGTACGAGCGGCAGTCGTCCAACACGCATCACAAAGTATGCCGTGATCGCGGGCAATACATTGGCAGGATCGATGTCAGACAAACAGCTCACGGCCACCGACCAAGTAGAATGCAAATGCACTACCGAATTTTCGTTGGGCCGCGCGCGGTAATACGCCAAGTGCAAGAACGCCTCCTTCGAGGGAGGCATGCCAGACAGCAAATTGCCGAGCGAGTCCAAACGGGAAATAGCGTCGGGATCGAGCCGACCGAGGCATGAGTTCGTCGGTGTGATCAACAAACCATCCGGCAAACGCACACTTATGTTTCCAGAGCTGCCTGGAGTCAGGCCCCGGTCGTAAAGTGAACGTCCATGCTCAACGATCCTCTCACGCAACTCGAGTTCGCTCATGTTGCCAACTCCAGTGCGTCGAAAAAGAATCTGGGCCCACCAAAATTGCCAGACTTCAGCGCCAATGCCAACCAGGGTTGATTCGTCGAGGTAATCCAAGGAACGCCCGAGGCAATTTCGCGACCAATGCGGACCGACGTGACGCCCAGCGCGTTGATAACGGCTCCCGAGGTTTCGCCGCCAGCGACGATAAAGCGGTTGACACCGAGACGCTGAAGAGATTGCGCTAAGCCAGCAAAGAAATTCTCTGCCAGAGCTGCGGCCGCTTGTTCCCCAAATTTTGAGCGGGCCGCATCGACCATTTCCGCGCGGGCACTCGAACTGACCAACAAGGGATTTGTTTGGTTCGGTTGTGCCCACTGCGACTGGCACCACGCTACGGCCTGACTAATGGCCGCTTCCGTAGAAGGTGCCGTAGCCAAGTCGACATGCTGTACCGGATAGATTTTCTCGAACTCGACGACTTGCTGCCGCGTCGCGATAGAACAACTACCAGCAAGAATGACACAACCTTTTGAGCCGTTGCGTTGCGAGGGTTCCAGAGGCATATTGGAGGACCGAGCGAACTGAAGTGTTTCTGCCCAGTATCGCGCGATGGCAGAGCCCCCTGTCAGGAAAACATGACCCCGCGCCAGCTCCGCTACTCGACGCAAATCCTGCTCAGTAATTGCGTCGGCTATCAAGTGCTCGGAGACATCTCCGCTGGCTCCTTGCGACAACTCTTGCCTGGCTGAGACAGAACTCTCATACAATGGCAGCCTGCCTACTTTTCGAATCGATTGAGACTGCAGGACTCGCACCAGGCTGCTATCCGTCATGGGATTCAACGGATGCTTTCGCATGCCGCTTTCGTCCAGTAGAACGCCGTCGACGAACAAGTAACCACAATAAACCGTGCGGCCGTTCTCTGGAAAAGCAGGACAAAATAGCACTGTTCTGGCGCGCAGCGCATCGGCCAATGCATCGGCAACTGGCCCGATGTTGCCGCGAGCAGTCGAATCGAATGTTGAACAATACTTGAAAAAAAACCGCTCAGCTCCCAGCGACTTGAGGAATTCAAGGGCAGCTAATGACATCGCTACAGCAGCGTCTGGTGTTATGGAGCGCGACTTGAGCGACACAACGACCGCGTCTACGTCCTTCACGGTGTTAGGATCGTCGGGAACTCCGAAGCACTGAATGACTCGCAATCCGGCCCGCACGAGCATCGAGGACAAATCAGTCGCCCCGGTATAATCATCTGCAATACAGCCCAACAATGCGCTCACGTTGTCACCTCGCAATCTTCTATGGCGATTGCCCGTACCGGACACCCATCGCCATCGAGGATTTTCAATGGCAACGCGATGAATTCAACCTCAGCATGCCGCAGCTGATGCAAATTGGCCAATCCTTCGACAATTAACACGCCGCCCCGAAACAAGGTTTGATGGACTTCGGTCAATTCTTGTAGGTTGTTTACATCGGCGACCGACGGTGGTTCCACTCCAATCATGGCGACTTCCTGCTCAACCAACCAGCGAGCTAATTCAATGGAGATCCGCGGTAGTTCGTCCCGATACTCGGGCGTTCCGAAACGAGTGTGCCAATCCGTGCGCAGCAACAGACGATCGCCTGGGTAGACTCTGCCGATGGCATGGACTATGTCGTCAACCGTATGTAATTGCCTGGCAACCGCTGGGGCAAGGTTTACCACACGAGCCGATCCGCAACAGCGGGACAAATCCTGCGCATCGAGCGCCGCACCGCCAGGCAGGAAGTGCTTTGGTGCATCCATGTGTGTACCAGCATGTGAGTACAGCTGCAACGTAGTCGCATTCCAGCCATCGACCTCTAACGTTTTGGCCGGCGAGATCGCCACGCCACGCATGGCGCCGGATACCGGCAAACTCAAATCGACAACGCGGCGACCAGTAGATTCCCGAGGCGAGCAACTACCCAATCTCACTGGACGCTGGCGCCGCGACGATTCGTAAACCGCCTCGACAACCTGCAGAGACTTCAAATACTCGGTTGGCGATGTCTCGCAATCCGCCACTCCATCGAGTACATCCAGAAAATGTTGCTGGCAAGCTCGTACACAGTCACCTCCGAATCCCAATTGAGAGGGCTGATAGTCGTGACGGTAAGCCGGTTTGCCAAGCGGTTTGATCGTGATCGCACCGTCCGTATCCATCCAAATACTACCACCGTCGGCCTCAACTAGCAGCTCGCCGAATGTCCTGCGCGGATTTTCAGACAGCGATTCGTTGTATCGATTGGCGTCCCAAACCGCAGTGGCACCATTGGCCAAACGCAGAGTCATCGTTCCCGTATCTTCGCCAGCAATAGCAGGATTGAGACGTCGTAGCTGGCTGGAGCATTCGACAATTTCGCCTGCAAGGAAGCGAAAGGTGTCGATAAAATGCACGCCGGTTTCATGGATCAACAAGCGTGGCATTGACCGAAAATAGGGCTGTCGACTTAGATAGGCGTCCTCGCCCCAACCATCTCCAAGTCGCGTGCGCATGGTAATGGTATGCAGCTGCCGACCAATAACTCCGTTATCCAGCAGCGATTTGATCTGACGATACCAGGGCTGAAAGCGAAAGTTCTCATGCACCATGAATGTACAGCCACTGGCTAGCGCCAGTTCGACGATCTCCGTGGCAATTTTAAAATCAGCTGCCAACGGTTTTTGGCAGATCATTGGCAGGTCGCGCTCGATCACCTGCCGCACAATCTCCAATCTGCCTGCGGGAGGTGTCGCGATATCCACGAAATCCAAGTCATTACGCTGCAGTGCTTCTTCGACGCTGGCAGCCACTTCGGCAACGCCGTACTTTTGGGCTGCGCGGTGTGCCTTATTTATGTCGAGATCGCAGATGCAAACTATGTTTGCCTCCGGCATTCGACTCCAGGCGTCTAAATGAAAGTCGCTGAAGTAGCCGGCACCAATTAGCAGGCCATTGCGGACACTTGCCTTTTTCGGATGTGGACTACTCACTGCCCCGACTCCTGCAATGCAATTGTCGGATCAATGCGGAACCATAGCGCGATTGCAATCACGTTGATCATCGCCGCTACGTAAAAGAACGGTAGCGAGGATCCCGTCCAAGCCAAGAGATACGGAAACGCCAATGAAGTCACAAATGAACCTACATTTCCAGCCATATTCATGGTGCCCGAAACCACTCCTGCATTGGACTTTCCAATGTCGACACAGGTGCTCCAAGACGGCGATAGAGTCATATCCGCGCCGAAAACACAGAGACTAAACCAGATCGAGGAAGTCAGCGGTGTCGCCGCATAAGCGCTACCAACAATTCCCACCGTCGCCATCATAAAACCGACGATCGCGGGCAAGCGCCGCGAAATAAGCCAACGTCCGTTGGAATACAAACGGTCGACCCACCAACCGGCAAGCCAATTACCCAACGCGCCACAAAGCATGGGCGCGGCGGCAAACAAACTCGCTTCGACGCCTGTCAGCCCATAGCGCGTCATCAACTGAGGAAAGAACCAGGTGAGCCCAAAAAAGAAAATAAAGTTCGAAGCAAAGTACTGGCCGCACAACGCCCAAACGGTGCTCGACCGCAACAGAGTTTGCGAAAGCGACGAGGGTTCGGCGGTCTCAACAGTTCTCCCCGTCGATCTCTGTTGGCGATTAGCCAAGATGTGTGCACGCTCCGCTTCGCTAAGCCAGCCGGCGTCCGTTGGATCGTCTCGAAAGAACGCGAACCATGCCACGGCCCACACAAATCCGACAACCATCAGAACAAGAAAGGTTGGACGCCAGCCGATATCGGCAATTAGCCATGAAATCAAGGGCAGGGTTACGGCGGCGCCAATGCGTGAGCCTGAAAAGTTAATCCCCTGCACGAGTCCACGCTCTTGCATGGGAATCCAGGAATACATGGCTCGTGCTATTCCCGGAAATGCACCTGCCTCTCCGGCTCCAAAAAGAAAACGAACGCTCAGCATTGAAACAAAAGATCCAGCCGCTGAAGTCAATCCAGTGAACAGCGACCATACCGCAACAATGCCGGCCAGAACTTGCCGTGGCCCCAGCCGATCTGCCAGCCAACCACTGGGAGTTTGGAACAGCGCGTAGCCAAGCGAAAAAGCTGCGAATACCCACCCCATTTGCTGATCGCTGAGCGACAGATCGGCAGCGACATCTTTCTTTGCTGCGGAGATACAAACGCGATCCACGTACAACAGAACCGAAAGAAGAAATGTCGCACAGACTAAACAGGATCGTAAGGGGATTCGCATTTCGGCTTGCTGGCTGGCGTTCGAAGGGGGAACCAGAGGCGTCTCTCCGAGACGCAACACTCCTTTGGTCAATACGGGACTCTCCCAACGGGATCGCTCCCGAAACAATTCGGCAATCTATTCTGAGCCGATATGTGCAAGGCAATGCGGTCGTTGGAACTGACCTAACACGCCGGACAAAGCGAATAAACTACTGCGTGATTAACTGCCTGCTTTGGGCACTCGACCATTCAAAAACACGTACACCAAAACTTGCAGCCTGAGCGCGCGAGTGCCTTTAGAAAGTCGATTGATGGGCTGCTCGCGCCCGATTCAGGACTGCAATCGACCTCAAAGCCGTGCCGGTCAACAAGCCAATATCACTCACCACCGCTTGAAGGTTCCGCTGCACGGACCAGCTATGCAGCAGGTGAATCTGTAACTGCCGTAGTGGACGAGGCTATAAGTCCCTCAGGTGGAACTCTGCGTTCAGGACGCGTAGCCTCGTCCACTACAACTAATCTCTATCCCTAGGGAAGCGTGGCTACCTGTCCGTCATCCTTCTGAATGAGATACTCGTAAACGCTATCCGCAACCGTGTTGTTGGCGCCCACACTACTTCCTCCCATGTTCAAATCTACGTTCTGGGAAAGAAAGTGCACCGAGCCATCGAACAGGCCGACAGTTACGCCGCCGGTGTGATTGCTGCTGAGCGCTTGCTGTTTGGCATACTTGTTGTAGATAGCCTGTGTTGGGTTAATCGGGGCGCGCCCAGAAGCCCAAGCATCGTCGATGCAATCATCATGCGCAGCCGCTGCACACCCAGCCCATACCGCAGCCCCCATGGTCACGTTGCCAACTTGATAGGCTCGCTCACCCACGCAAATCGTGTTGCTGGTTCCGTCGCTGATCGTACCCATTTTCATCGACTTGTTCGGCCCAAAAGCCCCGGTGTACAACAACGCGCCATTCGAATATTGATGATTACGGTGGTTGTGCATGGCAACATAATTCGATGTCGCCAAAGCAACTTTGGGACCAGCGATATTGCCGTTGATGAACCATGGGTTGCCCGGAACTTCCAAACCAAAGATAAAATGGCTTTCAGAGGGAAGTATGTTCAATGGGCCACCGGTATCCGATGGACAACGGAAGGTTGGCAGCGGAGTCTGCAACAACTTCAGAAGAACCGGATCAGCTACAGCCAAGCCGAGCAGTGGCTGCGAACCCGCCAGCGAATTGTAAAGTGCGGATTGTTCGATATAAGGCATGATCATCATGCTCCACGAATAACCAGCCGTCTTGGCTTGGTTCGATCCGGGCGCTGTGGGCGGATAAGTACCGCCTAAATTCGGGCTGACCGAACCCGGTGGGAAGGACTTGTGAGTGCTTTCATAATTGTGCATCGACAGCGCCAATTGCTTAATATTATTGGAGCACTGCATACGTCGCGCCGCTTCGCGGGCAGCCTGCACAGCGGGTAGTAGCAGGCCAACCAAAATACCGATAATGGCGATCACTACAAGCAACTCAACCAGCGTGAAGCCAGTTCGATTGGCTTGGGCAGCTCTCGTTTTCATTGACATAACTTTTCCCACAATGCTAGTAACAACTGAAAAATGTAAAAGAAAACACGGTTCGATTTTAACCATCAGAATTTAAAAATCGAGATTGTATTCCTTAGTGCCTCGTTCCACGGTGACTTCCTTCTTGGCACCCTTGCAAGCGAATGGTGGGGCTCTGCCCGAACCCTCGTCAACATTAAGACCCACGGTGACTTCGTGCTTCCCAACAATTGCGCCGTCATTGTCTTCATAAGTTGTCACCACAAAATGCCCGTCTTTATCGGTGATACCGTATCCAGGACGACCGTTGTGGCCCGGCTCCCTGCTGGAATCTGGCAAAGGCGTAAAACTCACAGTTGCATTGGCAACTGGCTTCCCCTGGCAAGTCACAATGCCACTCACCGGCGTAGTAGCGTACTCCCCGGAATCGCCACAACCGGAAATTCCGATTACCAAAAGTATTAACAGGCAATACGGATACCTGACAACTGCGAGCATTAAAGTTCCCCAGTTTAAGACGAGAGTAGGAGGCACACCCCTAATAGTGTAGTTCCAGTGTAACATGCAGACAAATCGAAGCAAGTTTATAATACTTTCTATCCATAAGGATTTTTCGAATGGTTCTTAGGAACGAAACTGTTGACAAGTTTACCAAGCGCAACGCCGATGCGCTGACAATCCAACAAATCATTACATTTTGCCTCGTTTATGAGTTGGGGGGATACGTCGGAGCGTCGGAAGCCCTAGGGCTGGCCGGACCGACGGTTTGGGAGCAAGTGAAAACTCTCGAGAGAATCTACAAAACGACGCTTTTCGAGCGGAACGGGAGAAATATCCGCGCAACGAGCAGCGGAACGGCGTTGTACAAGATGCTGCGGCCACTGCTGGCCTCCGTCGAGTCCACTTTTGAACGATTGGCTGAAGAGTCCGATGAACCGTTAAAGCAGATTAGCCTGGTGACCGGCGTGCGCATGATGCTGGAAGAACTGGGGACTCCACTCCGGAAATTTCAGAGTCTATACCCCGATGCAGTTCTCAAATTGATGACCGCTGACAACGCAGCGTCGCAGCAGTTTGTGCTAGAGGGCCAAGCCGACGTAGCCCTGTTGATTGAACCCTCACAATCGATGTTGGCACATGGCCTGATCTACGATCGGCTTTACCCGATCGATTACCTGGCAGCCTTCCCCTCGCGGCATCCCCTTAGCCGTCGGTCCCTTATTCGAATTTCCGATTTGGTGGAACAACCGCTGATTGTAGGCAACGCCAACACCATTGGCCGAAGAATGCTGGAACAAGCCTGCTTTCGGCTGGGCATCACCACGCCGCTGCGAATTGTCGCCGAAACGGACAACAGCGCTACCACGATCGCCTGCGTTCGCTCCGGTCTGGGGATCGGTATCATTGCTAGTCGCCCGAATGGAAATCTCACGAAGCACGTTACCACGCGCTCGCTGGCCAGCGAAGTCGGGCAAGTTTACGTCGTCGCAGCGTATCGCGAGGGACGACTGCTCACTCGAGCTCTTCAGAATCTACTAAGCCTGATCCAGAGTGCAGCAGTTGGTTAAGTTACAATAAAAGCCGCGTACGAAACCGAACGCAATTTAAAGTCGCTCTGTTGATATGCACCATGACATCCTCTTCACAGTTTGGCCAATTCCACTCAACGCGTTGGAGCTTGATTGCACAGGCCCAAGTCGGTAGCACAGTCGGCCGCGCGGCGCTGGAGGAACTGTGCAATACGTATTGGTTTCCAATCTATGAGTACATTCGCCGGCGCGGACAACAACCTGATGACGCTCGCGATTTGACTCAAGAGTTATTCGCTAGCATTCTTTCCCGAGATGGGTTTGCACGCGCAACACCCGACAAAGGTCGCTTTCGATCCTACATATTAACGGCGGCTAAGAACCTGATTTCCGAACAGTTCCGCAACCGTCAGACAACCAAGCGGGGCGGTCAGGTACGTTTGTGGTCGATTGATTGCGCAACTGCTGAACAGCGCATGCAGTGGGAGCCGCTTGATCAGCAAACCCCGGAGCGCATCTTTGAAATGCGGTGGGCCAAACAGATTTTGACCGACGCATTCGCTCAGCTCGACGCGCTAAATGCCGAACCCACCCGGCGCGAGTATTATTTGAAACTGCGTAGCTTCATCGCTATCGACTCCGATACCGTACCGTACGCCGAAGTTGCCCAAGAATTGCAAGCGTCCGAGACGGCTCTACGGGTTCAAGTTCATCGGTTGCGAAAGAAATTTCGCGAATTGCTGCGGCAGAGCGTCGCCGAAACGCTAGTCGACCCCGGCGAGATCGATGATGAACTGAGCTATTTACTGTCATGTTTGCGAGCCTAAAGCAGATTCAGGAAATTGCAAATTTTTGTGTAACGCGTGCTTGGAAACCGCCTATTGTCAGATAGAACCGTCTCACACACCCCCGAAGCCTGAGAACTGATTCATGTCTGACACTCCTACCAACGACCCATCCGCAGATTCCCACCCCAAGTCGCGGCAATGTCAGCGTTGTGGCGAAAATTTGGACGACGACGCGTCAGACGTGGTATGCGCGGCCTGCTTGCTGCAGGTCGGGTTTGAAAGTTTTTCGGATTCTGAACCCCCGCTAACACCCGCGTCCGACCAACCATCCACTGCTGCAAATGCCGAGCGACCTGGTTCGAAAACCGATCCTAGCGACGAGCTGAGTTTGGCGGAGGTGCAGGCACTGTTTTCCGACCTGGAAATCGTCGAGCTGATTGGTCGCGGTGGCATGGGAGTGGTCTACAAGGCTCGGCAGATACGATTAAATCGAGTGGTGGCCTTGAAGCTATTGCGCACCAAATGCAGCCAAGATCCCAGCTTAGCCGAGCGTTTTAGTCGAGAAGCTCGGGCACTGGCCAAACTTTCCCATCCAAACATCGTGGGAGTGCACGATTTTGGGCAAGCCGGAGATCGGTTGTTCTTGATCATGGAATTTGTGGACGGCACTGATTTGCGGCGGATGCTAACGCAAAAAACGCTTACGCCTCAAGCTGCCTTGGCCTTTGTGCCTGCCATCTGCGATGCTTTACAGTTCGCACACGAAGAAGGGATCGTCCATCGCGACATCAAACCTGAGAACATTTTGATCGACAAGCGGGGACGAGTCCGCATCGCTGACTTCGGTTTGGCTCGCCTGCTGGTCCGTGGACAGCATGAATGGACGCTCACGGGAACTCGCCAAGTTATGGGGACACCGCATTACATGGCTCCCGAGCAGATGGAACATCCCCAGGAAGTCGATCATCGGGCTGATATATTCTCGTTGGGCGTAGTGATTTATGAAATGCTCACAGGCGAATTGCCGCTGGGCAGATTTGACTTGCCCAGTAAAAAGCTCGACATCGATGTTCGGCTCGACAAAATCGTGTTACGAACACTGGAGAAAGAACCCTCTCGTCGCTACCAACACGTTAGCGATGTACAAACCGATGTCGAGCGATTGTCTGCACCCGCCAATGCTCAGTTAGGAGCTCTCAATCTTGATTTTACTCGTCCAGCCATCTACATTCCCGCCTGCGGTTTCCTGACTGCTAGCGCGATAGATCTCATGGTTGGACTTGCAACCATGGACACAACCCACCTGTTAGCCGCTTTTCCGTTGGGCTATGGTGGCTGGAAAATGATTACGCGTGGTACACTCGACGGAACGTGGATGGTGGCTCTATTCGGCTTGATTCCGCTGCATTTCGGCGCAATATTTTCAATACCTTGCGCACTTTGGACTTTAGCTGTACTTCGGACAGGCAAAGCACCGTCCTTCATTACAGCTCCGACCAGCAGTCATAATCTCCACGAACCTGGAGAAAAGCTGGCCGCTGGCATGGAAGGGCTGCGAGCAGTTGTCGATCGAACTGTTGCGGTCACTCGCGGAATAGCCGGTAAAGTACGATTAGCCTTCACACGCTTCCCTGGAAAGTTTTTTAAGCAAATCGCGCGTGGATTGGTGGCTTGCTTGATCTGGCTGACAGCATGCGCTGCTTGCGCCGGGTTTATTGCCTTGGTGGGCACCCATCAAATCCCACACACTCTTGCGGTTAGGGACTACTCTGCCAATCAAGTCAAATTCAGGGGAGTGGACGACTTGTATATGGAACTCGAAACCGTCGGATGGTATGGCAGTGCACGAGCCAATCGTCTCCCGGCAGACCCTTTACAATACAATCTACAGCTGACGCTATTTCGCCCGGCCCCAATAGCATTGAACTTAAACGCGAATCCATTCGACGGAAATGAAAACTTGCGCAGTGGCAACGCGGTGCGAACCGTTTATTCGTCACAGAGTTTAGCGATCAGGCTGGAGGGTGGAAACACATGGGAGTATGGCGTCATAAAGCCACTGAACTACGGTCGACTGTACGTCGACCCGCATGTCTTGCTGACCGATGAATTGGAAAAACTAAACTTCGAGGCGATGGCTACGGCCCGCCTCAGCTCGATTACACCCTCTCCCTCAACTGCCTTCTCGACGTCAAACGATTATGTATACCGACCGCCCCTTCACGATGCACAACCATTGATCGATTGGTTCGCAGACACGGGCATGGATGCAAGCAGTTGCGCCGCCTATGGAACCAGTCTCTATGAGACCCTCACTCGACTGAAGACCGGGGAAAACTTGGTGATTGACAATTCTGGCGAACGGAGACTCAAACCGGTGGCAGCCCTCTTGGACCTAAAACTTTTCCAACCACGGGGAGATGGTCGCCTGTTCATCACTTGGAGTCCAGACCTAAGGACCATCATCTCGTTCGTTGCGGTGGTGAGCTGCATCGCGTTAGCAGGATGCGCCATTATCATTTGGTGGGTGAGGCGGGCCAGCCCCAGGCCTCAAGCTGCGTAATCAACGGATGTTCAAGGACTGATTTCTATCAAGGACACTGATTTCTATCTGGGACTAAGTAAGCTGCGCGAATTCGCAAAGGTTGGCCGCAGCCACTGGTTGTGGGCAACTCCAAACTAGAAAAAACAATGCCTCGCGTGCCATCCGTCCGGCTGAGTGCGTTGCCACAAAGCCCGCTCCCTTGGCAGCCGTCAACGCGGCTTGCGTCGTTCGCAACGCGAGCGAGTTGGCGCGCTGACGCAGCTCACCGGCACTCCTCGTATCCTCGCCATTGGTCAAGCGGATTAGCACACTCTCTAGTTCACGAGTATCGCTGGCCAGTTTTTCATAGACGGCTTGCAACTCGGCTCGCAGGCCGGCTTGCACCCCCAACAATTGGACCGCAGCCATCGACAGGCCGACGGCCAGAGTGGAAGTCTGCAGGCCCCCCGCTCCTCCACCGCTAGCTACAGTGAGCACTTGCGGGACGGGGCCAGCCAAGAGCTCATCGGGCGTCACCTCGACGTGCTGGAACCGCACCGTGTCGGTGCAACTCGATGTTAGAGCCACCAGCGGCTGGCCTCCCCCAACCTCGATACCGGCCCGATCACGCGGTACCGCACACAGGATCTGCTGTCCGTCCGAACAGGTCGCGGCAATCACCAATACGTCAGCCGCAATGGCTGCAGTGACCCACGGACAATATCCATCCAGCACAAAACCACCCTCCGGGCGCAGGTTGGCGCGCAAAACCGGTTGCGACAAATGTTGCCGACTGGTTGTCAGATGACTAATTCCGACGGTCGCAAATTTCTCGCCACAGGCGAGCTCGCAAAGCCAACGCACTTGGGTGACCGCGTTGTCGCTCATCAGTATCCGGCGAACGGCGGCGTGCCACTGTGTCAGCACAAAAGTAGTCGTGAGACAACTCTGGCTCAACGCCAGATAGCCAGCCAACTGTTGCTGTTCGCTCCACCCCAATCCGCCAAACTGTTCCGGTATAAACCAGCGAAAAACTCCAGCTTCGGCGCACCACCGTATGGGTTCTGTAGGCCATGTCGCACCAAGGTCGGTCTGCGTCGCAGTCTCGCGCAGGCGTTCGCACAGAGCATGAATCGACTCAGGCAAGTCAGAGGATCTTGAATCGCTTGTCTGTTGTTTGGACATTCTACCGTATTTGATTGTCTTCTGCGGAGGCGTAGGGGACCTACTACGTTATCTATAGACCGGACTTGGGCAGCACAACCGGCGGTTCGAATGTCGCAACTCCCTTGACCTTGAGCATGCGGCGGTACACGTTTGTGCCGGATGTGGCGTAAATTGTGTCGCGACGAGTCCCTCCCAAGGCCAGTCCGTTGACTTGACTCCCCATGGGCCAAGCCAAAATCAAATTGACACGACCAAGTTGATCGATGATTTGAAGGCCAACTTTCGTTGCCAAATATGCGCGGCCTTCAGTATCAACTACGCCACTCGTCGCACCGCTGTTACGATCCAGATAGGGCATGTGCAAATAACCGTATTGCTGACGATGCTCCAGCGCGTTATCCACCGCCAAACGCGCATGCGAAGTCGACTGAGATGTCATTTGCAGTAAGTGCATGAACGCCTGATCGGCCGTGGGAATCATCGCGGAAATCGGCTCGACAAGGGTTAGTGCTTTCCTCATCGCTCCGTCATAGGTCCCCCACCAGATCGCGGGAGTCGTTTGGTCATTCACGTAAAAGCCATTCGGCATGGTCACCACGGAATGGCAACTGATTTCAGGTACCACCACATGCTCCTTGCCGTCGCTATCAAAACGAATGATCTGCTTCGAGTCTTTACAACCCCAAAGACTGCCTGTGGGTCCGAACGCTAAACTGGTAATGCGTCCCGTTTGGTCTGCGAATATTCGCGTTTTGCCATCATCGCCAATTCGATAGACACGCCCCGCTTTAGAATCACAGAAGAAGAGTTCGCCACTGGCACTACAGGCGGGGGCTTCTGCCAACTCATGACCCGAACTCACACTCTCCCAGCCCGAACCGGGAACCAGCACATCGATTCGACGTTCGACAGCAATATTGGGAGCCGTCTTAATGGGCTCTGGGTAGTCGCGCCACAGCCAACGCAGCGCGTCGGGCATGATGGCAGTACTGTGCTTGGCGTTGTGACCACCGTCTCCCCACACATGGTTGACGTCGTAGCCCGCCCAAGTCAGGGCGCTGAGCATAGTTTGATTGGCCATCCACCAATCGCCAGCGTAAATATTCAAGTCATGACTACCGTCCTGCAAGAATACTCGGATTGGTTTCGGCTCCATCTTGCGAACCATTACGGGGAAATTGTCACCGCCACGCAAACCAACAAATGTGCCCACGGTGCAGATTACTCGGCGAAACGCATCCGGACGCTCCCAGGCCGCATTAAAAGCGCAAATGCCTCCAGAACTTGAGCCCGCCAGCGCTCGATCGTTTGGATCACTGCTGAGCAAGTACTTCTTGCTAACCTCCGGAATCAACTCTTCAAGCAGAAATCGAGCATAGCGATCACCAAGCGAATCGTACTCGAAACTACGATTGAAACGCGGCTGAGAATTCTCGGTCATTGCCGGCACTATACCGGGGGTAACAAAGATGCCGATCGTCACAGGCATTGCTTGCGCGTGGATCAAGTTGTCGCAAATCTGCGGTATGTTCCAACCCTGCGCTCTATTCAATCCATCCTGAACAATGAGCGTGCAAGCAGGCTTTTGTGCATCGTATTGAGCAGGGACATAAATCCAATACTCGCGCTCCGTCCCCGGGTAAATCTTGCTACTCAAACCAAACGGCCCCTCAATCCGGCCCTCGGGGACTCCCTCCTGCCTCTGCGCTTCCAGCGGT
>JBGSTP010000046.1:0-25879 GCA_041736515.1 Pirellulaceae bacterium | reverse complement strand
CCGTAGCCACTGTCGCCAGACGGTGGAAGCGTAGCCACTGTCGCCAGACGGTGGACGAGCTACGACCAATCCTCCACAATCTCCAACCGCTTGGCAGCGGTAGCTACGATCACTCCGCCCGTAGCCACTGTCGCCAGACGGTGGAAGCGTAGCCACTGTCGCCAGACGGTGAACGAGCTACGACCAATCCTCCACAATCTCCAACCGCTTGGCAGCGGTAGCTACTGCACCACGGAAGCCTCGGACTTAGCGGGAGAGACTCAAAAGTAAACTGCGACCCCATCGAACTTGCAATAAAGCTTGCCGCACGATCAAATAAGCGATCAGCCCCAGCGCCACACCCATACAGTCGGCCGCCATATCCCATAGATCGCAGCTGCGTCCCGGTATCAATGTCTGGGTTAGCTCGTCTACAATGCTATACAGCACCGCGATGACGGCCGCCCAACGCACGTGATTTAGTTTTTTCCCATTTGCAGGAATTGCCCAAGCCAATAGAAACGCGAGTCCACCGAACGCCAAAAAGTGGCATAATTTGTCGTTCGCCGTAAAGCTGGGCAGCGAGCGCGAAGGAATATGCGTCCCCGCAAAAATCGCTAGCCAATAACAGGCCAAACAGATCGTCGCGAACCGTGCCACTTTATGAAAACCTTTAAAATTCTGCGGCCACGGCCGCAAACGCGGTACAGCGACGGAATTGGAAGTTTCGGAGGAAATGCTCAAACTAACATCCTAACTAGACCTAACACAGCTTCTACGCCCAGCTCCAAGAACTACTTAATCCGCGGTAAATTCGTTACCATGGTTTATCTTCGTCAGCTCCAGGCCGCACAGTTTACCTATTCATCACAAATTTCGGAATGAAACCCGTGCGTTACACCACAAAATCGCTTGCATTTGTCGTACTCTCCATTTTTCTTGGCAATCTCGCCTTCGGACAAGACTCAGCTAATGTGTTGAGCGATTCCCCGCCCAAGACGAAAGTCGATGACGCAAAAAAAACGGCCGCTGACAAGCCCGCTGCCGCCGAATCTGGCGGTTGGAAGTCGCTGATACACGCCAAAGGACTCGACGGTTGGGAGATCACCGACTTTGGTGGCAAGGGGGAAGTAACTCGAGACGGCGACATGCTGGTTTTCGACAAGGGCGATCCGCTGTGCGGCATTAATTCGAAGCAAAAAGATTTTCCAAAGGAAAACTACGAAATCGAACTCGAAGCGCAACGCATTGAGGGCAATGATTTCCTTTGCGGACTTACCTTCCCGGTGGCTGATGAGTTCTGTTCGCTCATTGGCGGCGGCTGGGGTGGAGGACTTGTGGGCCTGTCTAGCATCGATGGTTACGACGCCTCCGAGAATTCGACTTCGCTGTTCTACGAATTCAAGAATGGAGAATGGTACAAGTTTCGTTTGCGCGTCGATGACAAATTCGTCACGGCCTGGATTAACGACAAAGAAATAATCAAACAGGAACGCGATGGCCACGAGTTCTCGACGCGGATCGAGGTCTATGTCAGTCGACCGCTGGGCTATTGCGTGTTCCAATCAAAAGTCGCCCTCCGAAATTTTCGCTGGCGCCCCGCCACTAGCCACTAGCCACTAGCCTCTACACTCCCAATGATTACTGACCACCGCGGTTTTGATGCTGAGGGCGACAGCAACTTCGAGTCCAGTCTGGTCGACTGGGATGCGACGTTTATGCGGCAAGCACTCGCGTTGGCGGAACAGGCCATGGAGCAGGACGAGGTACCCGTGGGCGCGGTGATTGTACACGGCAATCGTGTCATCGGATCGGGCTGGAACCAGCGAGAAGCCCTGCAGGATCCAACAGCGCACGCTGAGATGATTGCAATTACTCAAGCCGCTGCGACGCTGGAAAGTTGGCGCCTCGAGGGTTGCACTTTGTACGTAACGCTCGAGCCCTGCCCGATGTGCGCTGGCGCGATAGTGCAGTCTCGCGTGGCTCGCGTCGTGTACGGAGCTCGCGATGGCAAGGCGGGAGCGGTAGATTCGCTATTTCGCTTGCTCGACGACCCGCGTTTGAATCATCGCGCGGAGGTGAGCGGTGGGGTATTGGCTGATCAATGCGGCGCAATCCTCAGTCATTTTTTTCAAGAAAAACGCAAGCAAGGGAAAAAGTAGCCGCATGGAATCCACCGAGGAAACGCCAACCATCGATCCCAGCCTGTTGGTGCGAATTCGACTCAAGGCGCATCGGCTTGACCGCACCTTCAGCGATCGCCCCGAGGCCTTGCCCGATGAGTCCATCCTGCCGAGCCTCAGCGCCGAGCTGGCAGGACAACCGAAATTTGCCCAAGTGCGTTTGGCGGTGGGACGCGATGCAATATTTTTCCAAGCCGACGTGCAAGGCAAACAAAAGTTACCTTGGTGCCGCGAATCCCGGCTGGAGGACAGCGACGGCTTACATGTCTGGATCGACACCCGCAATTCTCGCGAAATACATCGTGCTACGAAGTTTTGCAATCGCTTCGGATTTGCCCCGATGGGTCGTGGCCCCAAAGCTGACTTGCCATTCGTCGGCTGGGCTCCTATCAATCGAGCCCGAGAGAATCCACCTCCGCCGCCGGACGATCAACTCGCCATTCGCGCTCGTGTCAGCGAGGGCCGCTACCGGGTAGTTGCAGCCTTACATTTCAACGCCCTATCGGGACTGGACCTGGGTGACTTTCCCACCGTCGGCTTTTACTTTGCTGTAGCCGATCGGGAACTCGGCTGGCAATCGCTCGCGCTCCAACCGGATTTGCCCGTAACCGAGAATCCCAGCCTGTGGGCTCAATTGCAGTTGTCGTAGCCACCTGCTACATCGTAGCCACCCGCTGCCAAGCGGTGGACCGTAGCCATCCGCTGCCGAGCGGTGGAACGGACCTAAAAACGCCCCACCGTCTGGCGACAGTGGCTACGAAGCACCGCTGTATCGTAGCCATCCGCTGCCAAGCGGTGGACATCTTCGTAGCCACCCGCTGCCAAGCGGTGGAACGGACCCAAATCAAACGCCCCACTGTCTGGCGACAGTGGCTACAGAGCACCGCTCTATCGTAGCCATCCGCTGCCAAGTGGTGGACCGTAGCCATCCGCTGCCAAGCGGTGGAACGGACCTAAATCAAACGCCCCACCGTCTGGCGACAGTGGCTACAGAGAACCGCTCTATCGTAGCCATCCGCTGCCAAGCGGTGCAACAGACCTAAAGTTCTTCGTCAGCAGGACGAAAGAGACCGTTCTTGCATAGGAACGAATAGCATCTCCAAAATCGAGTCCAAAAGTCAGGCTGCCATATCGTCAGTTCGGGATAGCCCGGCACCAAACAATCGGTATATCCATACGACTTGAATTGATCCTGTGCTAGTAGTTGCTTGCGCTCAGGATTCCTTGCGATGTACTCGACCAGATTACAAACTTCAATCTCTAACCTCTCTTCGTCCTTTAGCACATGATCGAAGGGTTGATGTTGGAACTCGACCCCAAGTATCCTAAGCGTCTCACCAAGCCGCTTGCGAAAGTACTCAGAGGCTTTCAGTTGATCGCTGCGAGCGTCAATTCCCAGCCACAGCATATGCATGTGATCCGGCATCAAACAAAAGATGGGGCAAGCAAACGCGTAAGGAAAGGCGGCGTGCGTAAGAATTTCGCGAAACTTGTGGTAAAAAACTGGAGTTAGCCAGCCAACTTTGCGATCCCGAATGGTCATAACCCAATGTACGTATGCTTGTCCACGGTAGAATGCAGGTTCAAGTCTTGGGAGAAAGTCGTGTGGCTCGTTTCTCATTAGCTAGCCCGCGTAGGATCGTGGGGAAAGATAGCTACCGCCCACCTATTGTAGCCACCCGCTGCCAAGCGGTGGAACGTAGCCACCCGCTGCCAAGCGGTGGACCGTAGCCATCCGCTGCCAAGCGGTGGAACGGACCTAATAAAACGCTCCACCGTCTGGCGACGGTGGCTACGGTCATATCCACAACTCAGCTGTCAAACATGCACCCCGAGCCGCATTGAGGCCGGCCGCAATTTCCGCCAGCCTGCGCGACAGGCAAACTTTGGCCGACAATCGCCGGAGAGGCGGCCACGCTTAGGAGCTTTTCCAGCTTCTTCGAGCCGCAAGTCGGGCAGATGGGCTGCTCGGTTGCGTTGCGCACTAGCACTTCGACTGTCTTCTCGCAGCCGTGACATTCGTATTCATAGAGGGGCATCGTAGAGTTCCTGCGTTAAACGGCTTGGTTATTGGCTGGTTCTCAATTATAACGCCTGGGACGGGCAGTTCGAAGCACCGGCAGTTCGAAGCACGGGCAGTTCAAACCGCGGGCCCGCCATCGCGGCTGGCGCACTCCGCAAATTCGTACGAGATTTTAGCTGCCACAATTCTGAATTCCGATTTGCAATTCCAACACAGAATTGGTTAGAATGGTCCCGTCCGCTAGCGACTACGATTATTTACCCGACTCGTCAGCCACCTCCTAATCCTCCAACTTTGGAGTCAGATCATGTCGCCTGTTGCAGCCACGACCGATGCGACGCTAACCGACGAAGACTTGCTTCGCAGCTTTGTGGAGACCGGGAACCGCACAAGTTTTGAGCAGCTCATTCAGCGCTATCAGCACGAGATTTACAACTATCTTCGCCGCTATTTGGCGGACGACAACTTGGCTGAAGACGCCTTTCAATTGACGTTTGTCCGCGTCTACCAGAAGGCTGCTCAGTTTGATTTGAGTCGGCGGTTCCGACCGTGGTTGTACGGAGTTGCTACCAATCAAGCGATCGACTTGAAGCGGCGGGACAAACGGCGCGCCCACCAAAGTTTGGACGCCAGTCCAGATCGCAATGAGTCTCGCAGCAGTTCGCATGCTGCAGCGATACCCGACTATCGGATTCCCGACGGCGACCCTTTGCTCGATGCGGAACTGCGGGAGCGTATGCAAGCCGCCATAGAAGAGGTCGGCGAGCCAGGGCGGAGCGCGCTGGAGTTGATCTATTTGCAGGGTTTACCCTATCGAGACGCTGCCGAAATCCTCGATGTTCCCGTGGGTACTGTAAAAAGTCGTGTCCATTCTGCAATTCGTAAACTCTCAGTGATTTGGCAACGTATAACTTCCAACGACTGACATCGCGGTTTTGTGGTACCGGTTGTCCCAACCGGTTCTTAGCAGTACTGCGTCCCAATCCATCCGCTTCCACCTCCGTCCTGCTGCGTGTGACCAGGCCGTAGAAAGTGGTATTACCTCCGCACGTATGAGAATATGCCGTTTTCCGACGAAGATCTCATAGCCTACCTGCTTGGCGACGCCACCGATGAACTTTCGCAGCGGATTCTGCGCGAACTGGCTGCCGATACGGAACTGGTATCGCGACTGAATTACCTCCGCACGGTGATTGGACAAATCGACACGTTGGGCGTCGTTTTCGAACCACCTGCCGATTTGGTCGATACAACTTTAGCCCGCATTGATAGCTGCATTGAAAGTGACGCCGACCAACTGCTTAGCCCGCATTGGGTAACGCCGGCTACTAGCTCCATGTCGCTCAGTGGCAGCCATGAACCGACGGCGCGCCGCAGTTCGTTTTGGGACTCGACCGCCTTGACAGTATGCCTGACGGTCATGTGCTGCCTAGCGCTGCCCATACTGGTGCGTGTCCGCTTTGAGTCGCGTAAAGCCCAATGCGCCCGCAACTTGTCGCTGACTGGGGCCGATTTGATTGACTACACGCTGCTTAGCCCCGACCATCGTTTTCCCTTTGTCGCCACTGAGGGGCCCGATGCATTTGCTGGCGTCTATGCTGTTTATTTGAAGAGTTCAGGGGTCGAATTGCCAACCAGCCAACTGCAGTGCGCGAGTTTGTTGGGTTATCAGGGAGGGTTTGAAGGCAAGCTCGGATCGATACCCACATTTGAGGAGTTGCATGCTTTGGCGATGAACGAGCTAAAATTGTGGCAGCGGGTGATTGGCGGCGACTACGCTTACAATTTAGGCGTGGAAGAGCAGGGGAGTCCCCGTGCTCCCAAGTGCGAAGGGCGTAGTCAGTTTGCGATCCTGTCTGACAAGCCGGTATTTGTCGACGACGAATTCCAGTTGATAGCTCACGACGGCAAAGGCATTAACATTTTTTACGAAGACGGTCGAGTTGCATTCATATCGACGCAGAGCCTTTATGATCCCGTGTCGAGCGACATGCGGCTGGCCGATAATCCTCTCCGCAACCAGCGTGGAGTGCACGAAGTCGGCCTCAACCCCCAAGACGCCTCCCTAGCTCCCAGCCACTTCCCACCCTTCCGCCAATAGCAAAAATTGTGGCAGCAGTTGTCCCAACTGCTTGAACTTACTGTGGCAACGGTTGTCCCAACCGTTGAGTGCTCAGTGTGGCAGTGGTTGTCCCAACCGCCAGAATTCTTCTCCCTCTGCTCCCAAAATTCGTCCTATTCGCAAGATTCGTGGACAAACCCGACCAGAAAATCCCACCACGAATCTCACAAATCTCACGAATAGACTCTCTACCTAAACACTCTCACAACCATCTCCCCGCATCCTCCCCGACCCCATTCAGCTCAAATAAATTCGTCCTATTCGCAAGATTCGTGGACAGAATCCCTCGCAAGTTTCAGAAAAGACCGTAAGGAAACAAACAATTCTCCGTCCTCCATCTATCTCAATTCACAGGCAGGTTTTAGTAGAAGGGGATGAACATGACAGAAATCATTTTCAAGCAGGAGAGCTACGAAATCATCGGGGCTTGTTTTGAGGTGTACAACGAGATGGGTTGTGGTTTTTTAGAGAACGTCTACCAAGAATGCTTGGGGATCGAATTCGCGCAACGCTCGCTGCCATTCGTTGCCAAACAAGAATTAAAGATCGCCTACAAGCAGCACTTATTGAAGTGTGTCTACCTGCCGGACTTCGTGTGTTTCGACAGAATCATCGTCGAACTAAAAGCCCTAGCAGCGCTCACCAACGAGCATCGAAGCCAAGTACACAACTACCTCAAAGCGACTGGCCACAAACTAGGCCTGTTAATCAATTTCGGTAGCAGCGAAGGCCTGCAACACGAGCGAATCGTCAGATAAGCTGTTGCCTGCAACAATCGCCAACTCGTGCGCCTAAACCAACTTTTGCACCTAATCCGTCACCTATCCACATCACCAAAATTCGTTCCATTCCCAGATTCTTGGACACCCATATTGCCCCGCTAAGATACTCGCTGCATCATGGCGAGCGTATGAACTTGCCCAAGGTTTCGCCAGCTGGCGTTGGATGAAAGCTCTCTGTAGAAGTCGGTGACACCCTGCCAGGCACCGATGTCGTGAAAGAGCACGATGCCCCCGACAGTCACGAAAGTAGACCAAGTTTCGAAATCAAGCTTGCTGGCTTCGTAAGAATGGTCGCCGTCAATAAACAATACTCGGATCGGATTCTGCCAACCCTCAACAGCGACCACCGAACTACCGACGCGAACGTCAATTTCTGTTAGCAGACCTTGTTTCTCCAGGTTTGCCTGAAAGGTCGGCAATGTGGAACCGAACGCAACAATATCTTTGTCTTGATAGTGTTGTCCGGGCTGATGTTCGGGACTACCTGCAAAGTGATCAACGGCAGTCACTTTGCCGTGCTTTCCGTCTTTGCAGCCACGCGCCAGCCAGGAAGTGGATAGTCCTTTGAAACTACCGATTTCAACTGTTTCGCCCGTGACAGGCCAGTGTTTCGCCAACCAGTACAGCGCAGAGCCTTCGAGCGGATGCAGGAAACCTTCAATTTTCGCAACAGCCGACGCAATTTTCTGGTACGAAACCGCCGAATCGCAAGCAATTTTAAAGGCCTCAAACACATCCGCCATATAGAACTATCCTGATAAAATCCCTTTAAATCCCTGTAATTTCATTGACGATTGCGATTAAATTCCCTTTAGGAGGCACTACGAACCAATAGCGCCGCTTTGCGAAGTTGCTCTAGTATCTTATCGATCGTTGCTCGGTGTACAGCATTCAAGTCGACTGGTTTTTCACCTTTGACGCTGATGTTTAGTTTGCCGTCTTTCGCAAGGTTCGCAACATGCTGAACAAGATCGGCTTTCGATTTCGTGCCATCGACACTCTGAACTAACAATCGAGTCAATGGATCCAAATTAATCATGCTGTGACGTTGCGTGGTCAACGCTTGACCCGTTGCGGCTTGAAGCCGAGTGAGATCCGTCGTCTTTGGAAACTCGGATACTTCGCTCGCAAAGCGATCGGGGACGAATCGAAACTCAATATCCCCTCGTACCATCATTTGTAGAAGGTTTGAAGTTACAAGATGTGCCGTTGGGACTTTCTCTTGCTCACCCACAACTAATGTTTCCGACAACCGACGGTCGATTCGTTCGCAAATCTCCTTAGCGCTCAGCGCACATGGCCAAGCCTCACCTAGCGTGAACAACATTGCCTTGAGCGCTGAGTTCTTTGATTGCAGCTTTCGACCGTTGGCACATTTAAACGCTACTTCGACTTCGGGACTTAAGTTTTGATTTTGAGCGGGATCTTCAACATGAAATGCGCCGGCAAAGTATGCATTCACTAAGCGGTTCGGATCTATGTTCCTGTTCGGCTTGGCATCCTTGCGACACAAAAGAGACTGACGAAACATACGGTTTGTGACAAAGTCCGTGTATTGGCTACGATGGTGAACATCGTTCGTCAATTGCGTTAAAGCCTCGGCCGCTTTGGCGGGCAAATTGCTGGTAATCATGCTAGGCAAATTCGACTCACCTAGGAATTGCAGGTCGTGTTCCTTTGCCATTTCCATGAACTGATAAAAGAACATAGGGCGGTTATTCTCTTCGAGATGCTCATGGAACAAGTACGAGTCGGGATGCTTGCCCAGAAGATCCAGTTCGCCCTTGAGAATTTTAGCGTACGGAGTGTCTTGCCCTTCGGTGCTTTCAACTATGAAAGACAACAAAGCTCGTGCCTGCGTTATCTTTGTAGCGGGATCCGTGATATTCGAGATATGATGCAACATCATTTGGCGAATCATGCCCCGCATAAACCAACCGGGGTATGCGTTGTAACTGACGTAGGAAACGCCTTGAGGTGTTAATCTTTCCTTGGCAATTTCCAAAATACGATGTTGGGCTTCCGGCGGAACCCAAGAAAATACTCCATGGCACAGGAGCCCGTTAAAGCTCGCCAAACGGCCATCATGGGACTTAAGAAGGATGCGGAGAATCCACAGCTTAAGCGACTGCTGTCCGAATCGTTTCGGCTCGAGTACCTCAAGACGATAAAACAGACGCAAGGAATTACTCAAGTCAACCTGGGCTTACTCGATGCGGCTCTGAAAGCGGACCCGTCTAACCCTGCGGTAGGGACAGAAATTGCTCGCCTTCAAAGTATAGGGCAAGACGCACCGCCAGAGCTGCGCGAGGCTTTGCAGCAACAATTAGTGAGCGGCCAAACAACCGCATTGACTCACATCCTGCTGGCGAACCAACTCCTCGGCAAAGGTAACTTGACCGAAGCCGTCCCGCACCTGGAACTCGCCCTCCTGCAAGCTCCGAACACGCCAAGCGTCATGAATAACCTGGCGTTGGCCATCGCACGCCTGGATCCAACGAACTCCCTGGACCGAGCCATGAAGCTGTCCACGGCCGCAACCACCGCAGACCCAGCTAGCGGAGAATATCTCGATACGCTGGGCGAGCTCAAGGAGATTTCCGGCGATAAACTAGGCGCTGTTTCCAGTTACGAGACAGCCATCGGCCTGGATGGCAATCGCACCGATACTCGCCAGAAACTAGCGAAGCTCTACCGCGAGCTAGGCATGCAAGAGATGGCCGATGTCCAAGACGCGGAAATAAAGCAACGCGCAGACCAGCAATTAAAAATAGAATAGTGTGGTTCGGTTTAGTGTGCTGTGGTTGTCCCCAACCACTGGTCTGCAAAAGTCATCAATGGTGGTTTTTACTAATGCAGAATTGACGCAAAAGACGGTTGGGACAACCGTCTCCACAATTACAGTGTGGCTCCGATTCAGTGTGGCTCCGGTTGTCCCAACCGGTTCTCAACAGCGCTGAGCGCCAATCCACCGCTTGGCAGCGGGTGGCTACGATCTTCGATCTTCTACGATCACAATCGTAGCCACCTGTCGCCAGACAGTGGAAGCTGTTGTCTGCCTCCGGTTTAGTGTGGTTCCGGTTGTCCCAACCGGTAATGAGCTATAGCTGCAGACGACGGTTGGGACAACCGTCTCCACAATTTCAGTGTGGCTCAGGTTGTCCCAACCGGTTCTCAACAGCGCTGAGTGCCAATCCACCGCTTGGCAGCGGGTGGCTACGATCTTCGATCTTCTACGATCACTACTGTAGCCACCTGTCGCCAGACAGTGGAAACTGTTGTCTGGTTCCGGTTTAGTGTGGTTCGGTTGTCCCAACCGGTAATGAGCTATAGTTGCAGACGACGGTTGGGACAACCGTCTCCACAATTTCAGTGTGGCTCAGGTTGTCCCAACCGGTTCTCAGCAGCGCTGAGCGCCAATCCACCGCTTGGCAGCGGGTGGCTACGATCTTCTTCGATAACCACGTAGCCACCTGTCGCCAGACGGTGGACTTGTTCGCCCGTTCCCAATCCACCGCTTGGCAGCGGGTGGCTACCTTTTTCACGTGCGGCTAGTCCGCACTACGAAGCTGAGCTATGGCTGCTATCAGAATCCGCTGCAACTCGGCTTTTGCTTGATCGTCCGCTGGCGCCTCTCCCAATACCACTAACTGCACATTGGCCGTAAGTGGACTATACGAAATCGACGACAGCACATGCTGCCAGGACAGCCAATTCGTTGGACTTTTTACCGTTCTGTCGCCCCTACTGACTAATTCCCAGGTACCGTACGTCAGATACGATGTGCCGAATACTGGATCTTTAAAAGTTTGTTCTGCGAAACCCAAGTCCGTGGCAGCCTCGGCCGTGAAGGCTTGGCGAGTTCCCTGCAACTTTGCTCCATCGGCAACTAGATGTCGTTCGATGGGGTAAAACCCACGCAAGGGCAGGGTGGCGACAATCTCGATTTGCTTTGCTTGGTAAGCGTAAATCCAACGCGAAGAAAGGGAATTTCGAGTGGCAGTCCCGGGCGTTCTTATCGAATCGAATCCAACCAATTTCATTCCCGAGAAATCTTGAGGAAGAGCCGCAGGCAACACCAAGCGTTCTATTTCGTCCAAGGCGATATGCGGAGTAGAGACCAGATTCCAAGCCGACTCTTCTGCCGTTGGTGAAAATCGCAGCCCCCCCCATGCTCCATTCAGCAGGAAGAGCGGGCCGGCCACCAAAATAGTCCAGCGAACATAGCGATGCATCAGGGATTCCTCAGCAGCCACCAATTGTTTCTCCTTTTGCTCCTTTGCTTTTCGCTTGCGCAAGGGATCGGAATCGGGCCACAGCACCACCGAATTGAAGAACTTGTGAAATGCGCCGACTCCGGCGGAATGTGCCGAAAAAGGTGAAAACAGCGCGGACAAAGCGCGATAGAAAAAATAGATCGCTATTAGACTACATAGCAACACACTAGCCTGGGCAACCAGCAATCGGTTGCCAACCAGCACGGTCTTCTCGTACTGTTCCGAAATCCAAGCACCCACTACAACCAGGAGGACCGCGCCGCCCCAGGACCAGAGCGGACAACAGGCAATCGCTATGAAACTTTGAAACAGACTTTGGCCAATCAGCAAACACAGGATGACAACCAGCGAGAATAGCAGCACCGGATTGCCCAGACCGCGACAAACCGACGAGACATCCACACGTTCGTTCCGCAATTCCAGTATTTGCTGGCTGGCAGACTGCGGGATTCCAATTAAATCAAGCAGATTACTCGCTGCTCCAGAAACCATGCTCGTGAAACCATGCGTTGGATCGGCAGCGTCGCTCAACGGAATTAGCAATAGTGCCGCCAACGGCGCAGCCCAACTTACGACTCGCGGCCAAGGTGCTGCACCAAAACGCCTCAGCATCCAACCAGTAATCATCAACGCACTGGCTAACACCGCCAACCAATGCGACAGCAAGGCCACCGCGCAAACTCCTAATGCGCCAGCCAGGACGACGAGAATCGCCGTAGCTCGGTGACGACCGAGTTCGGCATGTTGCCCCAAACGACCGCGGAAGCCGACAACGACTAAGAATGCCACGATTAACAGCGGAAAGAACCAATAATCGGTTCGATACCACAAATCCACTGCGAACAGAGCCAACAATGGCAACTGACATAGAAGCGCGAGAATTAGTAGCCAATCGAGACTATCCCGCAAGAACGCGGGCGCCTTTCTCTGATTATCTGCGGAATCCATGGACATAATTTTGTAGGAGAAAAGGGAAGAAGCGCTGAACCAATCAATCAGTTAGTGTGGCGACTGCCATTGTGGTGACGGTTGTCCCAACCGTCTTCTGTAACTACTAATCATTACCGGTTGAGACAACCGGAGCCACACTCAACTCACTCCGGTTGGGTCAACCGGAGCCACACTTAACAGTCGTGCAAATTATTGTGGCGACGGTCGTCCCAACCGTCTTCTGTAACTACTAATCACTACCGGTTGAGACAACCGGAACCACACTCAACTCACTCCGGTTGGGACAACCGGAACCACACTACACCGGAGCCACACTTTATTGAAATCTCACAACTAAATCGGATCGGCTTGACAATCTTCAATCGAAACGGAAACGCCTTGCTCCATAAACCTCACGAACACTTGCAGCCGAATATCTTTCTCGCGACGCACAATCACGCCCTCGTAACCGGCAAACGAGCCGTTGCGAATTCGAACTCGCTGCCCAGGCTCCAATCGACTTTCGGGAGACAACGGTGCTTCTGTGGCGATCAGGTTCTTCACCTGCGTCAGATCTTCAACCAACTCCAACGGACGAGGCACGGGCATGCAGCGGCTCACGCACCCGGTGCACACCGTGCGATAGCGTGACTCCTCTTCACCGCACACGAATACATAGTTCCCGAACAAGGGCTCAAAACTTACTCGCATGCGGCCATTGGGAGAACGGTAGCGGCGCTCGATCACCGGCGCATAGAATGCGATATCCAGCCGCAGCAGCTCGCGCATCAATTTCTTTTCCTGACGAGCCAATGTATACATGGCCCACCAGGGATCGTTCACTGCTTTGGGGCTGGTCAACAAGTCATCCGGATGGATGTCTACTTCGCGTTTCAGAATTGGCATACGTGGCTGAGCTCCGCTCAGTTGCTGACCGATAGCACTGCAGGCGATGCAGTTGCCTCAGTCGCTGGACTAATTTCCGAACTAGGCTCGGATTTCTTGGGTTCCGACTGGCTGTTCGGTTTAGCAGGATCCGTGGCAATTAGCAAGTCAAGCTGTGGGACGAGATCCTCGACCATTTCCGCCAACCGGGCAAATGAGCGAATTGCCTCGCCAGAAGCCGCTGGACCGATGACGTCTAAGCGACCCGCGATTCGACCCGCTGCGTAAATCGGCAATACCGTGCTCCAGCGTTCGTGTCGATCAGGCATTTTGCTCCTTTGCCAAGTGCCATGAAATCCCTCCTCCAACCAGGGAACGTTCAAGTCCATATGCACTTTGCACAGATTCTCTAATTCCGCAAACTCAATCACGGTTTGCCAAACTGTTTCCCATTGTCGCGTGCCTTGTAGACGCACGCACCTTTCGCGAACAGATGTTTCCGCGGTGTGCACTGGCTCAAACAGACTGGCGGCAAAGTGAGTGCCTTTGCGGGCCATCAAGACCACCTCGGCATATCCGAATGCTTTGGTAGTTACCAAAATTCCAAACACAGCAGCCACAGCAATTGGTGCGAGCCAATCTCGACCAAGGATCTGGCCGCTCAAGGCTCCCGCCGCTGTTACTAATGAAAGAATTGTCACTACCAACAACAGCCCGCGATCTCCCAGTCCCTTATTTTTCAACGTATGGTGCAAATGAGCACGATCGGTGGCGTAAATAGAACGGCCCGTCAACTTGCGGCGAATAATGGCCATGCAGGAATCAAGCAGTGGCAACGAAAGAATCGCTAACGGCGCCAGAAAGGCAACTCCAGCGTTTCCCTTGAGCGAACAACGAATGGCCAGCGCTCCGGTAACCATACCGACCAGCAAACTACCTGAATCACCGAGAAAAATGGTGGCTGGCGGAAAATTGAAAACAAGAAATCCCAACAAGGCTCCGCACAAGGCAAAGGCTATAGCCGATTCGGCGAAGTGCCCGTTATACGATGCCAGCAATCCGAGCGCTCCCGAAATAATGGCACCCAACGTTGAACACAAGCCGTCAGCTCCATCGATTAAATTCAGCGCGTTGGTCGTCGCCAGCAACCACATCACCGACAATGGAATCGCCATCAACCCCAATTCAAGATTCCAGCCCATGAAAGATACGCCTTGCATGCTGAAACCAGAGAACGCCAGGAACGTGGCAATGATTATTTGTCCCACCAGTTTTTGGCGCCCCCGCAGCGTCCAAATGTCGTCCGCTAACCCCAACAACCAAATGCCTATCATGGCCGTCAAGAGCGAGAGATAGGGCACCACATGTGCGACATTCAACACCCGCAGATCAAAGCGTGTTACAGCGACTGCACAAACAATCAACACCGCAAACAGCACCGCACTCCCGCCCGATCGGGCAATCACGCGTCCGTGCAATTTGCGGTGGGCATCGGGGCGATCAACGATGCCGAATCGAATTGCCAGCGATCGCACAATAGGCGTTAGAACTACTGCTACCAGAAAGCTTGCAATAAAGACGAGCGACAATTCAAGCATATTCAGGATCTTGGAGCAAAACTCGTGAAAAGGATGTTTGGTAGAGGTTGATGATGATTGGGAAAACCACCGCGCCAACCTGCAGGCCGTTCAACGTCCAGATTCTGTCCTTAGCTTCGTGACAGTTCCACAGTATATTCCGATTGTGTCGATTTGTCCCTCCCCCCTAGCTGCGGGTTTGAGGCTTGAGCAAGGAGCAAGGTCAAGGAGCTGGAATCTTGAACCGACCTGCTAACTTGCATTAGGGCCGAAGGCTCGGCACATCCCCAGCCGGTGCCTTTAAGCACCGGACTTGCCCACGAAGCCCGAAGGGTCGACACACTCTTTCAAGACACCCGAACCACACCATTCTGGGGGATTGACCCGGGCGAACCACAGAGAGCACGCAGGTTCACAGAGGAATAAGACTGTGGGATGGAACTCGAAACATATTTCGTCATCGAGCATTCTCTGTGTGACTCAGTGTCCTCTGTGGTAGAACCACCGTTTGCCGAAGCATTGGTTGCAATGGGCGTGACCCGGCAGAACCACAGAGAGCACGCTGGTTCACAAAAGAATAAGACTGTAGGCTGGAGCTCGAAACATATTTCTCATGCAGAAGATGGTTGGGACAACCATCTCCACAATAAAATCACCACAAGAAAATCACCACAAGAAAAAACGTCGCAAGAAAAATTCTCGCGACGTTTAGAGTCTTTGGCTTAGCCCATTCGCCCATTGTCTAGCGGAAGAGCTGCGTTATTCCATAGGTGAAGAATGCGCCGATGCCGAAGTTGATGGCTTCTTCGCAGGGCTTGAACTGCAGTATCAGTGTATCTCCCGGCTGGATGATCGGTCGCTGGGCGGGATTGTTGGTAGCTTGGGAAATATCTACCTCAATTGCCATTTGCCCATTGCAAGGAGTTCGACGCAGGATATACAGTCGACCAGGTGGAACAACTTGCGTATTCCCAACCAGACCTGTAGACGCAGTCGCTAACTTACTCGCAATTCCACCACCGGCGATCGCCATGGCCCCCAACGCATCCAAATCGTAGTCGCGGGGAATCGGCCATTGTCCACCGGGCAGCAGTCCACCTGTGTAGAAGAATTCGTTGTCCCGCGATTCGATCAGTACGATATCGCCTTCCTCCAAAATTACGTCCTGGGGCTTAATCGATGGCAATACTCCAGGCGGCAACCGCAGTGGAATCCGCAGGATTGTCGGGTCCTCAGGCATAGGCGGCGGGCAGCCGCAGGGATCGTTGAACTGTGCCAACATCTGCTGGTATTGCTGCATGAAGGCCATGCGGGCTGCCTTATCCGTCGCCTTGCTACGCAGAATCTTGAGTTCGTTCTTGGCTCCAACTCCAGGCATACCGCCTGTCTCAGTCAGGGCGTGCAAGATGTCGTTTTCAAATACATCCAGTTTGACAACGGTTCCCTCGCCCTTGAGGTCGGACCCTTGTACTCCACGGCCTGTTTGATTCGTTTGGGCTAAGATCGAGTTTTGACCACCGTCCTGTCGAATCACGACCACGTTAATGCGACGCTTCTTGATTACAGTGACTACGGGACTGACCTTCTTTTGCTCGTCCTCTTTGAGAATCTTAGCATCCAAGTAGGACTTGCGGATTTTGTCGCGAGTCTGATCCTCAGTCAGTCCCTCCACTTTCACTGGTTCCAAGAGTGGCAGGGATATTGTGCCGTCTTCCAAGACCGTGATGGGAAAACCAGTCGATGGTGGTAGCGTACTGTCCTTCTCAGGGAAGTGGACCGGCGGTGGCTCCGGAACTTTATCAGGATCATTGTAGGGTAGAATTCCATCGATGGTGATACCCAACACGTCGCCTGGTCCCAACGTATAGTTGCGTGGCTTTTCCTGTGCCAGCAAACTAAAGTCGATAGGGATTAAGTCGTTCTTCTCGCCTTGGAAAAACTGCGGCGGAAGACGATTGGATGGAATGCCATTGATTGGTTGAGTCAGTGCGGTACAGCCAGAGAAAGCCAACGTGGCGGTCAGCATAGCTGCTGAGCACACTCGGCGGCCCACTGCAACGCTACGGTTTGAGTCGATCAGTCGATTGTCGAGCGGTTTTGATTGGTTCATGGCACGATGCCTTTTCTGGTCAGTTGCGGAATCTAAATTGTTTTAATTTGAGCTACAGCCGGCGATTGCTGTGGCAGCCAGGTTCAGTCTGATGTTACAGCCAGCGCGTCCAGTCGATCTCTACTACGGGAGCGTCGGCCCGAAGGCCTGCGACCCAACCGCTTATATGGGGCTAGGACCACTGGTGTAGTGCATTTCCGCTGGCGCCCCGCTGAAGGCTGGGTCGGGAAACGGTTGAGGAGTTGGCACAACAGAACCGGGAACGTTGACGCCGGGTGTTGTCGTGTTCGGCACAGGCGTATTGGGGATCGGGTACAACGCCCCCTCATGGGTCAGCACACCCGTATTCTGATATTGCGCCTGCATGTTGGCAGACATCTGAATCTGGTGCCAATTCGCAGTGCCTTCTTCTTCAGCCGCGCGCACACCGTGCGGGTAACCTGCGAACCAAGCCGAGGTGCGAGCTTGCCCCTCACCCGACTGATATTCCCAGCTCCAGTATTCAGACGGTGGAAAATCCGGCGAGCAACCGTTCGATCCGCTGCAGACCGCTTCGTAGCCGGCACGGAAACCGTTGCAGAAGTCCTGCGAGTGTTTCTCGTTGCAGAAATTCTGCTTGCGGCGATGCCAGGCTTTCGCGGAGAAAGATCGATTGCGGAGTACCACTACCGTATCGTTCCACGAACCGTTGCGAGTCATGGCTGTGTAGCCGTTATGAACGACTGAACAGCCTGAGGTGGCCAGGGTCAGCAAAGCCAACGCCGTCAAACATACAGCTTTCTTTCTTTCCAAAGCAAACGCGGCCAACATGTCACGCGGGCCGATTAGCCTGTGAAATACCGTTGAATATGGCGACATCGTGTCGTTCCCCCCCCGGAGTTCAGTCCATTGATCGATTGAGTTCCCGTCTCGCCTAGAACCCGGACGTAGGGCGCATTGGTCGGAAGACAGGCGTAGTGCTTAGATCGAACGTTAAGCTGTACCGAGTTGAACAATTCTCGGGTTTATTGCGTTCATCCGGTTTGAAGGGGTTCTTCGTGCGCTACGTTTTTGCCGTAGCCACTGTCGCCAGACGGTGGATGGTCTTTACCGGCCGCCGCTCCACCGCTTGGCAGCAGGTGGCTACGTTTTGCCATAGCTACGTCGCCAGATTAAGAATTTGGCGCTATTTAAATATTTAAATCGCGGAGCGAGGGCAGGTGATAGCCTGGGGATGAAAATCGCAGGTTTTCGTGTGCCAGCGTACCAACATCGGTCGCCGCTCCACCGCCTGGCGGCGGATGGCTACGCTATGACGTAGCTACCGTCGCCAGACGGTAGTTGGTCTTTACCGGTCGGACCACTGCCTGCGGCGGATGGCTACGGGTGGCAGCCAATGGTTCTTCCGATAAATACCCCCAACTAGCAGTTCGCTGCAGATAAAACATTAATTGCAGGCTATCTTTGTAGGTGGCAAAGCACTAGCCACTAGCTCCTAGCCACTAACTCCTAAATCCCCATGAATCCAAAGTCCGAAAGTCAGCAAAGATTCGTCGAGTCGCTCGCGTGGCTGGCGCGGGGACTGGTCTTCTGCTTACTCCTGGCGGCCCCCTGGCCCTACGGTATGGCCGAATGGGCTAGTCAAATCTGGCTCGTGCCCGTCGTCAGCACGATTCTACTGATTGCATTGATCGTAGCCGTTAAGCAACGCATATCCGTGGGCAACCCGGTCGTCTGGAGCTTTGCGGCCATTCTGCTGGTCGGCTTGATCCAGATCATCCCCTTGCCCGAACCACTGTGGGCATTGCTCTCGCCCTCTGCCGGCTTTCAGGCCGAAGTGAACAAGCTGGCCAACGAATTCAAGACGGACGCTGCCCCAGAATCAGACAATACGCTACAAATTGCAACGACATTGACTGGATCACGCACGATCAGTATCTACCCAGCCCAAACACGCACGACGCTATGCATCCTGGCCATGGGCTTGGCGATGCTGATTTCTACCAGCCTTCTGTTCAGGGACAAGCACACATTATTTGCGCTATACTGCGTGATGCTGCTCAGCGGGCTGGCCGTCGCTCTGTTGGGAATTTACCAAGCCATCGTGGCCGGTGATTGGACGTTTCTCAAAGTTCCCAAAGCAACCTCATTCGGTACATTTTACAGTCGCAATTCGGCTCCGCAATTTTTGGCGTGCTCCTTTGCTGCCGTGGTTGGCCTGCTGGCCATGTATCGCCACCAAAAAGGAAAACAGCAGGACAAGCGTTATCAGTTGGTCTACCCCTCGGTCAACATGGCGGCCAAAGTGCGTCGACGTATCGATGATTTTGTCACAGACTCCGATCCTTTTTCCATCGTCTGCTTGTTGGTCCTCGCCCTGCTGTTCATTTCAGTGCTGACCGCCAATAGCCGTGGCGGTATTTTGGCGTTTATGGCAAGCGGATTAGTGGTCGGACTGGTTTACACGCTCGGAAAGCAAGTTAGCTTCACCGCCACGCTGGGCGTTGTCGCGCTCATTGTGGGTGCAGCGGTATTCTTGCCGCTGTTTGGGTTGGACGAGTTGATCGGCGCCCGGCTGGATACGATCTCCGCCGAAGCGTACAAGCTAGACAATGCGCGTTTGGAGCTGTGGAAAATGGCCGCATCGCAGGCCAGTTTTTGGGGACTGGGCAGCGGACTGGGCACATTCCATTTTGCTGTGCTGCCCACCTATGAAAAACCGCAGACGACATGGTTCTACCATGCAGAGAACATCTACGTAGAGCTGGCTTCTAACGCCGGAGTCGTCACACTGCTGTTCGCGCTCGTGGGATTGATATGGCTGCTGCAGCAGTTGTTAACCGACAGGACGCATGCCATCTCTGCAAAGGCTGCACGATTCGCCTGCCTGTTCAGTATCCTAGCGGTGGGCCTGCAGAATATGGTCGATTTTAGCTTGATCCTGCCTGCCGTTTTCCTACCCCTGGCGACACTCGTTGGCGCGTTCCTTGGATCGCGTGGCGATGGTGCGACGAGCAACAAACGCCAACGTGGAAACAAACGAACGCAGGCGCATGCGGACAATGGATTCAGTCCCACCCAACCATCCACCCGCGAGGGCAACATTGATTACCCCCAGCGTAAACCCGGCCAGCCCGCGGGCGCGCGGCACATCAGCCCACCGACCTGGCGACCGCTCGGCTTGGTGAGCAGCCTGGTGTTAATCACGGTATCGACATTGCTAGGTTACCGCAATTTAGCCGCATTTGCATACGCAGAGCAGCTGCCCCGCGAGAGCGAAGGTGTGGACGTAGCCGAGCTACCAGCCTGGATCGCGGATGTCGAGCAGTCGCGTTGGGCAGACTTTCCCGAAACGCAGTTGCAATTGGGTAGATGGCGCCAGCAACTGTCGCAACAGCAGCTCGAATCATCGCGACGTTGGCCAGCCGATGTAAATCCTGGGATGCGAAATGCTCTCTCGCGACCCGAATTCTTCAGCGCGGTATTCCACGGCACCACTGACAGTCAATTGCTCGAGCTGAAGACCTTCATCGTTGGCGAAGTAACGAGTTTGAACGACCTAAGAGATTCGCAGGACAATATGCGGATCGCGATAGCGGCCTGTCCCTACGATTGGCGCGGCAATTGGGGACTGATGCGAGCCGATGTGGGCGACATGTCCGATCGCCAGCGGCGCGAGAATTATGCCAGAGTTTTGCTGACTTGCCGCAATAATCAACCGGTCATGCAGTCTGCAGCCACGCACGCGTTGATGGCTGGTCAGACGGCCGCTGGCTTAAGGTTCTGGCGCGACATGCTGCCGGTCAGTCCGCCAGCTCGGAGTCAAATACTATTTCTACTGGACCGCTTTCTTACCATCGAACAGTTAGTCGGAATCTTGCCGGAGAGTTGGATGCAGCGGCTGGAGATGGCCCAAGCACTACAGCAGCGCGGCTCATTGGTTGCCGCCGAAGCGGTGTTAGCCACGGTCGACCTAGACGAGGCCTTTTCGCAGGCGAGTCTGCCTACGGAATGGCCGCTGATTGCTTGGGGAGCCGCATTAAACGAAGACACTGCACTTGAGATCGATGCCTGGAAGGAAGCAGTGCTCGACCAACCGCAACAGCACGCACATGGCTATTCCTTGGCGTTAGCCTACCAAAAAGCCGGCCTGCGCGGCGAAGCCTTGCAAGCCATCGAAGCCGTTTTGGAGCGTGCCCCCTCCAATACTGAATATCAAGCCCTAAAAGCCCAACTACAGCAGTAACACATTGTGGCAACACATTGTGGCAACTCATTGTGGCAACGGTTGTCCCAACCGTCGTGCACTCATTGTGGCAACGGTAGTCCCAACCGTTGTGTGCAACCAACACCAATACCGGTTGAGACAACCGGAACCACTCTGAAATCGAAACCACACTGCCGACTTATGTAACCACTCATTGTGGCAACGGTTGTCCCCAACCGTCGTGTGCAACCAATACCCCCAAAAAAAAACCGGTTGAGACAACCGGAACCACTCTGAAATCGAAACCACACTGCCGACTTATGTAACCACTCATTGTGGCAACGGTTGTCCCCAACCGTCGTGTGCAACCAATACCAATACCGGTTGAGACAACCGGAACCACTCTGAAATCGAAACCACACTGCTCCCCCCGCATTCTACAACCTCAACATACCAATTGTCGCAAGCCAATTTCTGATGCATCAACATGCGATTCTAAAATCAAGCGGTTGGGACAACCGCAGCCACACCCCTACCAGCACTTACTCAGCGATGCCAGAAAAAATAGCTTCCTGCCGACAAGTGGGCCTGCTGTGGATTGCTCTCAATATAGCGCTGCAAGTACGTAAACTGTTGTGGACTACGCACCAAATGATCAAACGGCTCGCCCTGCCAAAACTCACCTTTTCGGCCAACGGCTACATTAATCATTCTGGCGCTATATCGCAGCCAGCTCTGGCTAATCAACTCCCGCGATTCGCCTTGTTTGCGAAACTGCACCAATGCGTGCACATGGTTGGGCATCACAACAATTCGATCTAGATCGTATTTATTGCCATCGTAGAACCGAACTGCATCGCCAACGATCTGTGCAAGTTCGGGATTCCGCAACAAGCATTCCCCATGCAATTCGTCCAACTTACGATGCCACGAACAATCCCGCATTCGCTTGAATTCACGTATTTGACCGATCGTCGCAGTGCCAGTGGCCAACAGCTGCTGCGTCAGCTTAACCAAGTCACCTTGCGCTTTAGCTAGGGCAATTGGCAGATTTTGTCGATGCAGCCATTCTGACAATTCATCTTCAAATTGGCGGATGACCTCGGCAGGCAGTGAATCGTCGGTACGAAAAGTGACGAACATGGCCACCCCCGCCTGGAACCAATGTGGCAAAGCAGCTTGAGTAATCTCCAACTCAGCGTCAGGGTCAAAGCAACCGAATTGGAGTTCAGATTGTGGCTGATTCAAATCACTACTACCGTGATGTTTTATTTGTGGATGGCCCCTGTCGAACTCGAGCTCTGATCGCTCGTAAGCTACATTCACTTAAGCTACATTTTTGGGAAACACTGTTCAACCAGCCGTATAAAAGCAGGCCTGGAATAAAAGCAGGCTTGGATAGTTGCTGGCGATCCAGCAACAACAACCAAGTTTCCGACATTGAAAAGGCATCAAACTAGCATTTAAGATGCGTTTCTGAAAACAAGCGGTTGGGACAACCGCAGCCACACTGAACTCGATTGTGGCAACGGTTATCCCCAACCGTTGTTTTACCAATACCAACACCAATACCGGTTGGGACAACCGGAACCACACCGAACGCCGCCCCCCAACCCCTCCATTCGTCCTATTCGCCAAATTCGTGGACCAAAAATACTAGTGGTTAATACTGAGGCCCTTGATGCTAACTTCCTTAAAATCGGAACAGCTTACCTGGCTCGCCAGGCTGGAACCAAAATAGTTCTTCAGGATTACTGCACAAATCTCCCGTCGAACCTATAATTGGGGACTCAGTCGCGACCGCGCCCCACTTATTCCAGCGGTAACTCCACACTTTTTCGCAAGAGTTCTCATGTCTGACCTACTACTGGACCAAAATCGGACAAACGGTCACGCTGCAGCCAACGGCTCTATGGAAGCACCTCAAACGCCCGCAGGCGGTTTTGACATTATTCAAGTACTATGGCGCTGGAAATGGTTGCCGATCCTGGGATCGCTGGTGGGTGCTGGTCTGGGCTTCCTCTATTTCTCCCAGCAACCGGCAACTTACGAAGCTGCCGCGCTGGTGCAAGTCGTCAATTCAATGCCGATTCAAACGCGGAATCAATTCTTCGACCCTATGGAAAAAACCATCACCCGCGTCGACGAATCGATGGTAATCCGCAGCCAAGCCGTACTGCGTCTAGCCGTCAAACAAGGCAAGCTGAACGAACAACAAAATTCGGAATTTACCGGCATGCAAGCCGACGAGGTCGTCGGCGAACTCATGAAAAAGAAATCTCCGCTGGTCATCGAGCCCGCCGATAAAGACGACAACACCACCCTGATTCACATCAGCTACGTCTCGGAAGACGCCGAATTCGCGGCCAAAGTCGTCAACGCCATCGTAGAGGGCTACGGCGAATATCTCGACAAAGAATACCGCAGCGTTGGCGATGATTTGAATAATCTACTGGACGGCGCCAAGAATTCGCTGGTCGAGGATTTCAACGCGCTCAGCAAACGGAACAGCGAGTATCAAAGAGCTCGCCCCGAAGTCATTTGGAATGGCGATGACACATCGGATCATTACGCCGAGTCCTACAAGAAGCTCGACCAGCAACTGACTCAGTTCCGCGTCGATCGCGAAATGCTCGAGGCTGTTTTCGATCGCGCCAAACAAGCGATTGACGCTGGCAGACCCGCCGAGCCAATTTTGCTGATGCTGACTGCGGCGGGCAGCGGCTTCACCGATCAAGAGAATTGGTACGGTCAAGTGAATAGTCAAATTGAAGATCCCGATTTTCAATTCAAGCTCGATACGCTCTCGCATAGGATCGAACAGGAAGAGCTGTTCCCGCTGGAAATAAAGGAACGTGTACTATTGAATTCGGTCGGCGAAGGACATCCCACCGTGGTCGCCATTCGCAAACAGATCGACCTCACCAAGCGACAAATCGCCCAGCTGCGCGAAGGCGAACGCCAATTGTACAACGAAGTGGAGCGTATCAAGGAAAAGGCGTTAGAAAATGGCGGCAAGAAACTTTCCATCGAGGAGCGTTTGTCGAGCCGCATGACCGCGCTGGCCGAACAGATAGAAGCCCTCAAAGCCCAAGAGCGATCGGTCGCTCAGTTTGCCCAAGAAAACCTGATCAAATCTAAAGAACTCAGCGGCATGCTAAACGAGTATCGCTTCATGAATGAAGAGCTCGAAGCGGTCAAGTCACTATTGGCAGGCTACGTGGAAAAGCTCAAAGACATGGACTTGATGCCTAAGATGGGCCAGCGGACACTCAAGCGTCTGAATTTGCCATCGATTGGTGCCTTCTATGGTCCGAAGATTCCTATTTATTTACTGGGAGGTGCAGCCGTCGGTTTCATTCTGCTCTCAGGTCTGGCCGTGCTAATGGATTTGGCCGACCGTAGCTACCGCAATCCATCTGAAATTGCCAGCGATTTGAATGTCAGCGTACTAGGTCACATTCCAGTCATGGACATCTCCAAGACCAAGAAGAGCATCGATTCGGTCGATGCCTCGGTGTGTGCGATTCACCACAGCAAGGGCCGTGTGAGCGAGGCCTACCGCAGCGTGCGGACAGGACTTTATTTCAACAGTCGTGGCAAAGCCTTGAAGGTAATCCAAGTAACCAGTCCCGTTCCCGGCGATGGTAAATCGACACTTTCCTGCAATTTGGCGGTCACCATGGCCCAGTCGGGCCGGCGGGTGTTGCTGATCGATGCCGACTTGCGTCGTCCTCGAGTTGCCAAGATCTTCGGTATCGATAGCGATATCGGAGTCGCCGCCATCGTGACTGGAAAAGTGGAAGCCGAAGACGCAATACAAGCTGGCCCTGTGCCCAATCTGTCCATTCTGCCGGGAGGCAAGCGCCCCGGCAATCCAGCCGAAATTCTTAGCAGCGAACGTTTCAAGAACATGATCGACATGCTGCGAGACAAATTCGACGTGATCATTGTCGATACACCTCCGTTGTTGGCTGTCAGCGATCCAGGTGCGGTGGCAGGTATTGTGGATGGTGTCGTCATGACCATGCGTTTGCGTCGTAATGTGAAACCCTTGGCTACTCGCGCCAAGAGTATTTTGGAAAGCGTTGGCGCCAATCTCCTAGGCGTAGTCATCAACGGCGTCTCCTCCGAGGCCGGCTATGGATACAACTACGACTACAACGACTACCGCTATGCCTACAAATACGGAAGCAACTACCGCACCGGCTACGGCTACCGCTACGGCTATGGCAATTATCGCTACGGCTACACCGAAGACAGCGAAGCCCAAGATCTGTCCGCCAAGAGTTGAGAAGGTTAGCTTACTTCCGTAGCCACCAGTCGCCAGACGGTGGTCACTATAGTTCCTCGTTCTTCGTAGCCACTGTCGCCAAAGAAGCATCTACAACGCTTATCCAAGCTCGGCTGGAACAACCGTAGCCACAATGCGAGAACTCAAATTCTGTGTGGTAACGGTTTTTCCAACCGTTTGGGAACTCCAATGTCGTTTGGGACAACCAATCTCGAGTTGCAACTGTGTGGTAACGGTTGTCCCAACCGTTTGGAAAGAAGCATCTACGATGCTTATCCAAGCACCCAACGGTTGGGACAACCGTAGCCACAATGAGAGAACTCAAATTCTGTGTGGTAACGGTTGTCCCAACCGTTTGGTAACCCCAGAGTCAGTTGGGACAACCGATCTCGAATTCCAACTGTGTGGCAACGGTTGTCCCAACCGTTTGGAAAGAAGCATCTACGATGCTTATCCAAGCCCCCAACGGTTGGGACAACCATTGCCACAATGAGTGAACTCAAATTCTGTGTCGTAAGGGTTGTTCCAACC
>JBGSTP010000006.1:0-11335 GCA_041736515.1 Pirellulaceae bacterium | reverse complement strand
GTTGAATCGGTACCATCGGTGACCAATTTTCGGGTGTCACATCATTTGTCAGGATTGATGCCAATTGAGCGATCGTCGGCGCTTGCAGCAACCCACCCGCGGGAAGCGGATAGCCGGTCTCTTGAGCTACCAAAGCCATTAGGGCCATCGCTGAAATTGAATCGCCGCCGAGTTTAAAAAAGTCGTCGTGAATACCAATGGGCGAGACTTTCAGCAAAGGTTCCCAAATGTGAGTTAGCGTTAACTCAAGCGCATTGCGTGGAGCGCTCGAAGGGGAAGTCTCTACCGTAGTTGCCGCCATATTCGGTCATCTTTCGATTACAAGTTTGAAATGCTGTCGGCATTTCCAGCCAAAATGCTGCGCACGAACCGCTGTCCGCAAGCCGAAGTTACTCGCTGCAGCAGCTCCCGCGGAACGCGTTCTGCAAATCGCTCAACAAAACATCCCTATGGAGCCTGAGCGAAATCGTGGTCGCAGCCTTTCACCATCGAATTGCTGCCTGTTAGGTTAAGTTGCTACCGCACAATGTAAAAGTGCCAAAATAGACGAAGTTCGCCAGCAATCTAGGAAATTACCTCCAATTTGCGAACATTTGGCGATTCTGCCTCCTTTTCGGCCTAAAGTACGATTTCGCAAGCGTTCCAGGAAAGCCCTACGCCAAAACCCACTAAGACGAGACGCTGGCCCGGCTGGATTTGCCCCCGCCGGATGTACTCTTCAATAGCCAACGGAATCGAGGCCGAGACTGTGTTTCCCACAGTTTCCATAGCGTAGACAATTTTGTCCGCGGGCAAGCGGCAGCAGGTAGCTAGATTTTCAAGCATGAATCGGTTTGCCTGATGGAATACCCACCAGTCGATTTGGTCGGGTTGGTGTCCCGATTTCTCTAACAGTTTTTTTATCGCTGCAGGCACATAATTTAGTGCAAAGGCGAAAATCGCTTGACCATCCATAAACAAATGGTCATCGCTCCGAACGCTACCGGTCGAATCTGATTTCTCGCGCGCTGTCTCGGCGCTGCGCGGCAGGCGAAAGCCTCCGCTGGGAACTGTCAAACAGTTTGCCTTGCCGCCGTCCGTTCCATTCACGAAGGGGCCAATCGCGACGGTAGCGATACCCGGCTCATTCGCAGTTTGCGTGCCGATTAAAGTTGCGGCTGCTCCATCACCAAACAGGGCGCGCACTGTACGGTCCTGCGGATGGAGGAGTTTTGAATAGGTGTCCGCCGTGACCAACAACACATTTCGCGCCGCCGATGTCTCCACCAAAGACTTGGCCAACTGTAGTCCGCACACGTAACCACTGCATCCCAAACGATAGTCAAACGCACCGATGTGACTACCTAGACCCAGTCTATGTTGTAACAAACATGCATCGGAGGGCAGAATGTGATCCGGCGTCTGACTGCCAACAATCAAATAATCAATTTCTGAGATCGGTACGAGCGCTCGCGCCAAAAGCTTCTCTGCGGCTCTGAAGCCAAGGTCTGTGGCCGTTTCATCCGCGGCGGCAATGTGTCGCGACACGATCCCAGTTTTCCCAGAAATACGCTGCATATCCCAGGACGGATTTTGGGCCGCCAAGTCTTCATTGGTCTCGACCTTGGTTGGCAGGTATCCATCAATTCCTAGTATTCGTGCATTCAACATTTTATTTGCGGCTCGCTGTTTTATCCGCCCATTGCTTTGCGTAGTATTCTGTCCATCCAGCGCGTTGGCAGCAATTGATCCAGCACAAACGCCGGACGCGTTCTCCATCCAACAGGATAATGTGACTTAGGACGAGAGGTGGTGATCGCACTGCGCACTGCCGTTACTACGCGGGCAGGATCCATGCCAGCTTGCTTGTTGGTAAGACCGTAGCGGCGCAACGAGCGCATTAAAGAGATGGCTTCGGGAGCTTTAGAAACGCCCGCCGATAGCTCCGACAGCTCAGCGTTGGATTTGTCCCAAATTGGCGTGGAAACACTATCTGGTTCGACAATCGAGACTTGCACTCTCGCTGTCGACAACTCCATTCGCCAGGCGTCTGCCATTGCAGCCAACGCGTGCTTTGATGCGGAGTATGCTCCATAGAAGGGTGGCGTCATCCGTCCGCTGATCGATCCGATAAACACCAGTCGGGCTGTTCCTGAATTCAGAGCTCTCTTTTTCATCAACGGTAATGCAGCCAGTGTCATTGCATGGGTACCAAACACGTTGACATCGAATTGCCGTCTCAACTGCTCCAGCGAAATGAGCTCCAGTGGGCCCGATATCAAAAGCCCGGCATTATTCACTAGCGCATCTAAGCCGGTTTCACCAAGCTCTGCATTCAAAAACTCAAACGCTTTTGCGAGCGAATGGGAGCAAGTGATATCAAGTAGCAGCGGCGTAACGTTTTGTCCTGCGGAACGGGCCAGATTCTGACCGTCTTCATCGCGCCGCACGCCCGCATAGACCCGCCAGCCGCGAGACGCCAAATCGATCGCACAATGAAAGCCGATACCCGATGAACAACCTGTTATGACCACCGTAGGTTTGGCTAATTGAGTATCTACGGAGTTCATCGTGCACCGTCCAAACGGTAACCGTAGCTGTTGAGATAGTCGCCACAGTAACGGGAAATGTCCAGTCGCTGTTTTTCGGTCAGCACGTATTCATTCGTTTGGTAGTTCGATGCGCGGTCTGCATACTTTTGCCAACTGGTGCGGGTCGCTGTGCTGATTGGCAACTGAAAGTGTTGATAGATGCGCTCCAACTGGCCAATAGGCTCGCAAATCAGATCTTCGTAACTAAGCTGGTAAAACTGCTCTGGGGCGAGCAATTGCTTATCAGCATCAAAGCTACGAAACATTTTGGAGAATGTTTCCAAAACCTCCTGCTCCAAGTGCTCAAACTTCGGAACCTGCAGCCCGTGATACCGATACATGCGACGCCATGTATGGATTGTGGACGGAATGACGACATACGGATCGCGCGTGATGTGAATAAATCGGGCATTGGGGAACTGTTCGAGCAGAGTGGCAATGCGAAAGGTGTGTACGGGGGTCTTGAGCACAATTCGTTTGGCTTCCCGAATCGTCAAACACTTTAGAAACCAGTGCAATTGCTGCTGCCAATGCTGACGTTCGGCAGGGGACAACTCCTGCAATGTATAGTACTTGTCATCTTGGACGCTCATGTTGGGAAACATGATTTTAAGATACGGGGAGGGAAGTCCAAGATTGCATAAGGCCCACTCGTCTTCCTGCGGCAAATCCCAACCTATGGCCATATTGTCCATGGGTCTCTGACGCGGAAGGAATATCCCAATCAAACGTTTGAGCCAGCCTTCGGAGGACAGAAAATGGTTGGGGCTGAAACAAGCGTAGGTATTGGGATAGGTAAACTCAGAATCCAGCACCAACAGTTCGTGAAGCAAGGTCGTGCCCGACCGCCAATGCCCCACGACGAAAATCGGCTCCTCGGCAAGCTCGGTCGCGGCGATTTTCTTACCGAGCAGAATACGTTGCAAGCTTGCCAGGCTGGAGTTGAAAACGCTCATACCCGTGAGTAGCGTGGCCATCGGCAAGCGGCTAGGAGAAATCCGAAAACCATGGCGCGACAGTACTCGTAACCAACCGCTCACGGTGATCCCGCTCCAAGCACGCATATGCCACGGACGGTCCTGCGCTCCAGTCACCCGCGGGCGAGCGGGCTGCTCAGCAGATGGGGATGTCGATTTGGCAGTAATTGACAACGATTTCCTCAAACAAAAAATTGCAAGTTCCCTAACAGAGCATCGTAACCCTGGCAGGTACCAAGCTGTTTTTAGTACGTATTTTGGAGCGGTGCTTGGGGTCGGCGTTTTGGGGGCGGCGGCTCTCGCTCTAAGGGCGCTCGCTTGGCCCCTCAATGCTTAAGGACAACGCGAGCATCCCCATTTCTTACTCCAATGTTCCTATCCAAAGTTCTCAACGCAAAGACAAGAAACGAACCGTTCCCTAAAGCATACGGCATTCGGCAAGCGGTTTATCAATCATCCAAGATCGCCACAGTTTGGCTCAGCGCTAACAAATGGCTGGACGACACAGCCAGTATAACAATTTTCTCTGGTTGCCCCCAGAGCGCGTTGCCAACCGTTACGCCCGATCTCAGAGAATGCTAACTGCTGAGCGAGCCAACAGAATTGCCGGGCGTTCAGAAAATGCCGACATTCCTGACTGCAGGTTGTGGTGCGACGGTCGATAGTATGCAAAGCTATATATTCCTCATTACATAGATCTCCCCATCACGCTTAAAGAGTTTGTTTCGATGTCAGGCTTCCAAGCAGCAGCGTGCAGTTTTCCAGGTCAGCAGAGCTTTAACGGAACGGTCTTTCCCTTTGTTTACCAGGCGGACAATGCGGTTGCGTCACTTGAATCAGCCCTGGCATGGATTGCCTCTCAGCGCGAGTATTTGCTCTCGCTGTCAACGCTGCATGGTGCGGTGCTTTTTCGCGGATTTCCGCTGACCAACGCAGAGGATTTCGATGCGTTCGTGGCAGCATTCGCGATTGAGAATTTTCCCTACCAAAGATCGCTATCGAATGCCGTCCGCGTCAATTTTACTGAGAGAGTCTTCTCAGCGAACGAAGCGCCACCCACTGTAAAGATTTTGTTGCACCATGAAATGGCTCAGACGCCCCTTTTTCCTGCAACTCTACTGTTCTTCTGTGAAATTGCAGCTGAGCAGGGTGGTGCGACTCCCATTTGCCGATCCGATATACTCTTCGATCGATTGCAACGCGAGTGCCCCGATTTCATCGATTCGCTTCAACGACGTGGCCTTAAGTACTCTAACGTGATGCCCGGCGCGAACGATCCCAAATCCGGCATGGGACGTAGTTGGCAAAGTACGCTCGGCGTAGAAAGCAAGGCCCAAGCTGAATCTCGCTTGCAAGAGTTGGGCTACTCTTGGCAGTGGCTTGAAGGGGATTGCCTTCGTGCAACGACACCGGTACTACCTGCCGTCCGCGAAGTTTCGCCGGGGCGCTACACGTTGTTCAATCAATTGATTGCCGCCTATGCGGGCTGGAGCGATGAAAGGAACGACCCATCGAGCGCGATTCGACATGGCGATGATTCGAAGCTTGACGCTGGCGCAGTCGCCAAGATGATTGATTTGTCTATGGAGCTGACGTTCGACGTGGCATGGCAAGCGGGCGACGCGGTGCTAATCGATAACACCGTCGCCATGCACGGGCGCAAGCCGTTCACTGGAAAGCGACGGGTGCTTGCGTCGCTGGGTAACATGCACACGCATCAATTCAATAGTGCAGCTGTTGTTAGTCCTTGATGCGCCCGTCCACCAAGTGAATGACCGAGTCGCAGGCGGCAGCGATTGATTCGTCATGAGTTACCATCACGATTGTCAGTCCCCTTTCCCGCTTTAGTTCGGCGAGCAAGCCCAGGATTTGCTTGCCAGTTTCTCGATCCAAGTTGCCCGTTGGCTCATCCGCCAAAAGCAGTTCCGGTTCTGCAACTAGAGCTCGCGCGATTGCAGCGCGTTGCATTTCTCCGCCGGACATTTCCCGCGGTTTGTGGTGTAGTCGATGTTCCAGCCCAACTCGACACAACAGATCGCGCGCACGGGATTTAATTGCTGTTCGATTCTTCATGTAGCCCCAAAACCCCTCTTTGATCATCATGGGCATCAACACATTTTGAAATGCGGATATCTCGGGCAACAAGTGATAGAACTGAAAGATCATGCCGAGCTTGGAATTGCGAAACTTGTCGCGGCGGCGACGCGGCATGGCATCGATGCGCTCGCCATCAAAGTAGATCTCGCCAGCGTCGGGAACGTCTAAGGTGCCGAGCAAGTGCAGTAGCGTGCTTTTTCCCGATCCACTGTGTCCAAGTATTGCGGTTACCTTGCCCGAGACAGCGCGGAAGTCGCAGCCCTTGAGGACAGGCACTTCATGTTTATTCTTGCGATAGGCTTTGAATAGGTCGCGTCCCTCCAGCACATAGGGGCTGGCAATTCTAAGCTCTGGGGTGCGAGGTTCCTGGGCGTCTGCACGGCGCCGAGGAACAACCATTGTCGAGACAGAAATCTTTGTTTCTGGATCTAGCCGTGTTCTATAAGCACTATTCATAGCGAAGAGCCTCCACAGGGTGCATGCGCGCGGCGCGAATAGACGGTAATACGCTGGCCATAACCGCAATGGCCACTGCTCCGATGATCACCCAAACCACCATGAGAGGATGGACAATCGTCGGTATCGTTTCAAAGTAGTAAACCGTTGGATCGAATACGGCCTGACCGGTGATCGTCTCTAGCCAATCGGCAATCGTATTGATATTGGCTACAAAAATAAGTCCAGCCACCGCACCGACACCAGCACCAAAGGCTCCCAGTAGCACGCCATAGCCAAGGAATATTGAAGCCACGCCAGCCCCACTTGCGCCCAGCGACTTGAGAACTCCTATGTCCTTGGTTTTCTCCACGACGATCATGAAGAACGTGGCGAGAATTCCAAAGCCCGCAACGGCGATAATCAAGAACAGCAGGATGTTGAGTATTGTGGTTTCCATCTGCACGGCAGCCAATAGTGCGCCTTGCAGATCACGCCATGTGTTGACTTGCAATGCCATGTCCAGTGGAAATTGAGCACGTAGGGAGTCGCGCACGTGATTGAGATCGGCGCCTTCACGCAGTCGAAGTTGAATGGAACAGATCGCGCCTTCCATACCCCGCGCCGCCTGCAATCGCTCCAACGGTACAAACGCAAACGTGGCGTCGTACTCGCTCATCTTGCTTTCATAGAAATCCACTACGGTAAAGTTTTTGTTGATGGCTGTAGGATTATTACCGGCCGACGGAAACGTTACGCGAACGTCGTCGCCAGGTTGAACATAGTAGTAATCCGTCACTTCGCCAAATTCATCTCGGTAGCGTGTCGTACCAATGCTGATGCCAAGCACGATGCCATCGTGCTGTTCTGTTTCAGCGTCAAAGATGCGGGGGGCATCTTCCGGACGACTGGCAACTGCGTCGAAACGCGGTCCCATCATGGGAACGCTCGTCTCGTTTGCTCCCTCGATGGTTTCGCTGGCACTGCTTGCATACTCTGCTGGGGGCGCTGGTAGAGGTGAGAGCTCAATTGCATTCGATGGTGCGCTACCACCGTCTACATCGGTGTTCTGGTTTGCGGGTACTTGCGTCGTAGGATCGAAAGTTGAAATGGCGACGGAGTCAATCGCATTGCGTAGTTTTTCATTCTTGAGTTTCTCTAGATGGTACTCCATGTCCAACTGAGCCAGTTTTTTGCGAGCAGCCGCGAACCGTCGTCGATGAATCCATCCTGCTTCCGGAAAGTATTTTCGACCCGGCGCATAACCCTGCTCTTTTAAATCAAACGAGATGTGCTCCTGATTCTCAGGGTGCAGCAGATACTTGCTGAAGTCACTTACTGTTGCGTATGTTTGCGAATCGATACCGATTAAGTTGATCTGCCGCGTTATCGACTCTCCACGATGCTCGATGCTGACCATAGCTGGTACGTGTACTACGGTGGTCATGCCTTCCAGATCGTCCCCGACCACATCGCGGACAGTTTGTTGAATGGCTTCGTGATTTGGCAGGCCATTAGCCGAGTGGCTTTCCAGAATTACATCGGACAAAATGCCGTGCATGCGGCCCTGCATTTCGGTCGTGAAACCGTCCATGACGCTGTTGACCACAATCAATGTAGCCACACCCAGTGTCACGCTGATCACCGAAGCCAGCGCGATGTAACGAGTGCGAAGATAGCGCCAACATAAAAGCCATCGGTACATTCAGCCATCCTTAGCTGCAAAAACCATGGATTGTTCAAAACAACTGTTCGCAGCCGTCCTGCTGCTATCACCTGCACCGACTTAGAACGACCGCACAGTAGACTCTCTCGCGAGTCTAGCTAGATCGCGCATCGGAGCAAACGTCAATTGATCGTCAAATGATCGTTGCCATACAAAAAGTGCAATGCTAGCGTGTGGCGTTGGTGGAAACGGAGTTACTGCCAAATGGACTAGGGTCGCTTGGGGCCACATGGCTGACGAGCTTGACCATCACCACCGCGCAGAAAACAGCAATTGCCGTGAGTATGACCGCGAGTGTCGTCTCTCCAAAGATCCAGGCCCCGAGGGCCGGAAGCATTACAAAAATCGTTGCCGAGCCCAGCGTAGCAGCTAGTACTCTCCAGCCAATGTCGCGATCGGGTTCCACTTCGGGAGCCAACGCAGCTATGCGGCTCCAGCCAAGACGGCTGGGGTATACTTTGCGATAGAAACTCAACAGTGTTTGGTCCGTCTCAGGGCGAGTGGCGAAAGTCACCAGAATCCAGGTTAGCACAGTCAGAATAGCAACCAGGAATGTTTGCTCTTCGGTCGCGAGTAGTCGCCCAAACAGCCCAGTTTGAGTGGCCTGACGCTGAATGATTGAAAACCAAACTAAGGATCCAAACATCGCGGAAATCTCGCTCCACGCATTGATACGCCACCAAAACCAGCGCAGCATATACACTAATCCGGTCCCGGCCCCCAGGGCAGCCAGCAGCTTCCACGCGTCGTCGACAGAGACATTGTTTTCAACCATTAGCCAACTGACAGCGACACCTTCCGCAAGAATCAAAACCGAGATTGCTTGACTCCCTCTGAGCAACCGTCGCTCATCATGGGCGAGCTTGGGAAATAATGGAACGAGAAAATCGCGCACCAGGTACGATGCTCCCCAATTCATTTGCGTACTAATCGTAGACATAAATGCGGCGAAAAATGTAATCAACATTAGTCCAGCAAGCCCGGGTGGGCAAAGCTCTCGCATCAGTAAAGGATAGCCGACTCCAGGATCGAAGCTGCCATCTGCCAAGTAGCTTGTGCGCAACTCGGGATGGAGTGCCAACGCTGCAAACGCCACCATGATCCAGGGCCAGGGACGCAGACCGTAGTGCGCAAACTGGTACCAGAGCGTCGCCAATACGCTGTGCCGTTCATCGCGGCAGGCAGCCATGCGTTGCACCACATATCCTCCTCCACCTGGCTCGGCACCGGGGTACCAGGTCGCCCACCATTGCATCGTTAACATGAACAAGAAAATATGAAGTGGTAACCATGGGTTCTCCACGCTGAACGAAGGCAAAAACGCAAACGCCTGTTCGTCGCCAAACTGCATCTCGATATTTGAACGTAAATGTTCAACTCCACCGGCAGCTTGAACGGCAACAAAGGCGAAGATGGTGCAGCCGACCATTGCCACGACAAACTGAATCGCATCTGTTATGGCCACTCCCCACATGCCGCTAAGCACGCTGTAGACGGCTACGGCAGCCAACATCAGCAACACGCATATCCAGGCTTGGGTAGCCGAGTTAATACCGCTAGACAATACGGCGCCCGTTTCGGCACCAACCTCTACAAAGAAGACTGTTTCCTTCAGTACTGTCAGCATCGCTTTGATCACCCAACCGACTACGATGGGTATCACGATCAGAGTAATGTACAAAGATCGCGCGATGCGCAGCCAGCGCGCGGCGGACCCGCTGTAGCGGAGATGCAAAAGTTCTACGTCAGTAACAACTCCGGAGCGTCGCCATAGTCGCGCGTAAATAAACGCAGTAAACATTCCACCGAATGCATACGCCCACCAAAACCAGTTTCCAGCAACGCCATACTTGCAAACCAAACCTGTAACGGCGAGCGGTGTATCCGCCGCGAAGCTGGTGGCTACCATCGACGTACCGGCAATCCACCAAGGCAATGCACGCCCCGAAACGAAATACTCCTCAGTGCTTTGGGTAGCACGCTTCGAATACCATAGCCCAACACCTAGTGTCACTATGGCGAAGAGGGCAATAATCCCCCAATCCAGCAGCGTTATTTCCATTTGATTGCCTTGCACGAACTCGTTTGTAAATTCTCCGGAAAAGTATAGCTGGCTTCAGTGCATGAATCTGCGACATCTCTACAAAAACCACCGAAACACACCGCAGTGTTGCGGCTTACCAATAAGAAACGCGTTAGCAAGTGCGACAACGCTGAGTTGTTTCGCTCGCTAACGCTTTGATGATTTTTTGGATTATCGACGGTCAGTTACGCGTGCGCTGCACGGTGTTGTTATCGATTACGCGTGCGCTGCACGGTGATGTTATCGATTGATAGGCGCGCCATTGAATTGAGGCAAGGCAACTTCCGTGTATCCCTGTGTTGATGCAGGTTGAGTCTCGGCCGCACCATTCGGGAAGGCAGGCAAGCCAATTTCCGTTGCAGTCATCTGACCGGTAGCCACCTGCGTCGCTGGCTGTGGTGTAGTTTCGCCAGTTGCCGCTTCGATCGTGGCTTGAAGCTTAGCTGCGTTTTCAAAATCCAGGACGAGCGTCTGCTCCGTTCCAGGGATAGAGACGCCGATTCCCGAAATTCGCCAACCTTCAGTCTCCTGTCGAACCTCGCAGACAATATCCATCGCTTCGGATGGCTGGTTGTCTACTGGGGGTTCCGTCCAAGTACATTCAACGAGCGCGTGTGTTGGATTGTCCGCATAGGGAAAACTCACGCGACCGATCTGGTACTTCCCTGCCGGCGTTCCCAATGGTTGCATCACATAGGTTGATTTGGCCAACTCCTGTCGTGCGAGCGAGGTCAACACGCTGTTGGCGGCCTGTTCGTCGCCTTTTCGCAGGCTATCGAGGAAAATTGCCACAGTCTGTGCTGGCTCTGTTGAGGCACCATCCTGCACAATGGTTGCTGCCAAGCTGGATTGGGTAGGCGCAGATGGGGTACTATCCGCGGTTGGAGGTGTAGAGGGACTTCCGCCGCCACCACAGCCAACAGTAAACGGGAGGCAGGCTGCGGCGAGCAGCAATGATTTCAATGTGAATCCGCTAGTTTTCATTGTGTTACTTCCTGTAACTCGAGTTTGCAAGTTAAGCGCACGTTGCAGTTAGTACTTGCGAAACGCCACGAAGGTCAATACCACTCGCCGAACCGCTGATCGATAATTCGGCAGTTTTCGCGATTTCGCCAAAGCGATGCTCTAAATCGTTTGGCAAGAGGGTTTGATAGCAATGGACTGGCGTTGTGCGCGAAGCTAGTGAGTAGGACGGCGCTAGCTAGCCACCGGTGAAGTGCAGTCGCGTATTTCAGCTCAAATACAATCCGCACGCAAATCTCCCCAAAACCGTGGTTTACCGCTCGTGGCTGTTCCCTCGTTTGTTTAGAGGTCGTGCAGTTTTGAAGTTGGCGGTGCTCTGATGCTAGCAAAAAATGACCTTCGTGTGACTTGGTATTTCGCACAGAATGTGCGTTCTATCAATTCCATCAGCCACACGGAGGTCGACATGAGCTTAACGGAAGTT